>CAXQAV010000067.1:0-12315 GCA_964221795.1 Luminiphilus sp.
TGGTCTGGGCGCCCTGCCCCGGAAATACAAATGCGCGCATGATTTGCCCCTCTCTCGTTCCCGATTGTTCCCCGAGGCTTACCTTGCGACGCCCCCGCACACAAGCAATCCCGCACCTTGGCAGACGACGCACAGGATCACCGCGCAGACGCACAGAGACTGACCTGTGAAGACTCTCCCGAAGGCTCTATCTCTGCGTATAACCACGCAACCGGAGAAGACCATGTCCGCCACAACGACCTATGGCACCGTCACCGAAGCCTTTCACTGGCTGACCGCCCTGCTGATACTGACTGTGATCCCGCTAGGCGTCATCGCCAACGACCTCCCATATGAGACCAACGCAGAACTCGCGCTGAAAGCGCAGCTTTTCTCGGTTCACAAGACCCTCGGCGTGATCATCTTTTTTGTCGCCCTCGGGCGCATTTTCTGGGCGTTGAGCCAGACAAAACCGGCGGGGCTACACCCCGAGCGCAAAATCGAGAGCTTTCTGGCCGATCTGGTGCATTGGCTGCTTTATCTGTCGCTCGTGGCAGTCCCGCTCACCGGATGGATCCACCACGCGGCCACGACCGGCTTTGCCCCGATCTGGCTGCCCATCGGTCAGGACCTGCCACTGGTCCCCAAGGATGAGGGTGTCGCCAAGCTCTTTGCTGGGCTGCACTGGGCGTGGAGCAAGATCATGGTTGCCGCGATCCTGCTGCATGTCGCAGGGGCGTTGAAGCACCACTTCATCGACAGGGACGGCACTTTGCGTCGCATGTGGTTTGGCCCAAGCGCACCTGCAGCCGCCCACCGCGGGACATGGACAGCCCCGCTGGTCGCTGTCGCCGTCTATCTCGCCGTCACTGCCGCTGGCGCTGCCGCAGGGCTTTATACCGCCAAACCAACCGCAGCAGCCGTCGCCCTGGAAGAGGTCTCTTCCGACTGGGTCGTGCAAGAAGGCGAGATTGCCCTGACCATCACGCAGTTCACCGCCCCCGTCACGGGCCGGTTTGCCGACTGGACCGCCGCGATCCGCTTTGACGAAACCGCGTCAGATGTGTTCGGGGATGTCACAACGACCATCGCAATTGGCTCTCTCACGTTGGGATCAGTCACCGGACAGGCGCTTGGGGTTGACTTCTTTGATGCAGGCAGCTTCCCCACAGCGGTTTTCACCGCCGATATCGTCGCGGCTGAGGGCGGCTACGCGGCCGTCGGCAGCCTGACCATCAAGGGCAACACGGTCCCCGTCACTCTGCCCTTCGATCTGCAGATCGACGGCGACACCGCCACCATGTCCGGCGACGTGAGCCTTGACCGTCGGGATTTCGGCATCGGTGACAGTATGGCGGATGAAACCAACCTGCGCTTCGGGGTCGATGTCAGCGTCAGCCTGACTGCCAACCGCGGGAGCTGATATAGTCACAACCAAACAAAAAAGGGCCGCATCATCACTGATGCGGCCCTTTCTATTCGCGGCGTGGGCGGCTCAGTTGGCCTTCATCGCCTCGATCGAGATCATGATTTCGACTTCGTCGCTCACGAAGGGTGCAAAAGCACCGACTTCGAAGTCGGAGCGCAGGATCGTGGCTGTCGCGTCAAAACCGGCCCAAGGCTTGCCTTCCATCGGGTGTTCACCGATCTGGTTCAGGCTTGTGTTCAGGACCACTGGCTTTGTGATGCCGTTCAGTGTCAGATCACCGGTGATCAGCGCGGTGGTCTCGCCAGTGACTTCGATGCTGGTCGAGGTGAATGTCACCATCTCGTCTGCAGCAGCATCAAAGAAATCGCCGCTCATGAAGTGGTCAAAACGGGCTTCCCAGCCGGTCAGCATCGTGCGGACAGGGAAAGAGACATTCACGGAAGAAGCAGCAGGATCTTTCTGGTTAAAGCTGATCGTGCCGTCAAAGCCCGAGAACATGCCGTAGGTGGTCGAATAACCGAGGTGGTTATAAGAGAACACGATCTGGCTGTGGCTGGCGTCCAGCACATAGTCCTGAGAGGTTGCGAATGCCGGGGCCGCGAATGTGGCTGCACCCAGCGCTGCTGCTGCGAAGAAGGTTTTCATGGGAGGTCTCCATCAGTGAGTTGTTGTGCGTCACTGATAGGTAACCTCGCCGTCGCTTACGCAATTCTGCGTTGTTGCACAGCATCTGTTCGATAAATCAGGGGCAGACCGCTCGCGTTCGCCATGGTTTGACGTGCTGCCGCCAAGTGCTCGGAAAAGAAGTCCTTGGCAAGCTTTTCCCGCAGCGAGGTCAGCCCGTGACGGCCGCCTTCCAGCACGGCGACACGGCGCCACTGCGATCCCTGCCAAAGCATCAGCACTGCGCGCTCGCCTGCTCCACCATGATCGATCCGGACACCGCCGATATCCTTGAAGGGTACACGACGCAGGACGGTCGGCTTGCCGATCAGGTTTGGCACGACCTCGCGCAACTCGTTACGGTAGGTATTGATGTAGATATAGGCCTTGGTGCCGCGGGTGGCGAACCAGATGAATGGCAGCGACATGAGGCCAACCAGAGCGGCTGCCGAAACACGCAGGATATCAAATCCCATCGACATTCCGGTCACCAAAGGCACCAGGCACGAGAGCGAATAGGCCAGCAGATATGCGGCGACGAAAACCGAAACACGCTGCATCATGTTCATCTGCAGATAAGACTTGCCCGGGGCATTCAAGATGTATCCCCACCGGCGCTCTTCTAAAATGACTGGAGTTTCCGCAAGTTGCGCATCGCCAAATGTTGGCGCACCAAAGTATCCCATAACCAATCTTTTACTCATTAACACACGCCACCAATCACACTGTGGCTCAAAACAACGCCGCATCCGCGACAACGCATTCGTGAAGAGACATATATCAGCCTGGTTTCAACACAGCGTGAATAGACCAAAACGCAATATTAACAAGCTGAAAAAACTGGCAAAACTGTACTTCTTTAAAGGCCTATATCCTTTGGCATAGGCTTAGGGATTAGAATACAGGCGGATGTTATGCCGCGCGGCCTTGCAAACGGTTGGCCCGATTGCGGGTCGCCTCGGGCCGGCGTGCTAGATTGAGGCCCATCGGCCCCATCAGATCCTTTGACAGCTGCTCGCGCAGCAAGGTCAGCTGGTCGGTTGAGCCTTCAGCAACAAGAATCATTTGCCCGCGGCAACCCAAAACAAGCTGGGCAGGCGCGGCGCCCGCTGCGGTTTCCAGATAGACCCCGCCGATATCCGAAAAGGCGTAGTGGCCGATCACAGTCGCAGGTCCGACGCGGTTCTGGATGACCTCGCGGATCGCCTGTTCGGCCGTGTTGATCTCGACATCGACCTTGATCCCCCGACTCGAGAACCAGAGAAGATAGGTCGCCCCCGCGCCGAAAAGGGTCGCGGCCCCGATCCGCATCGGTCCGAACTCGTCAGTAGGAAAGAGCCCGGGCAAAAGCAAAAGACCAAGTCCGGCGGTGACAAAAGACACGCCAAAGAAATAGCCGGCCAGCTGTCCGATGAGCATCCCCAGCGGAGGACGATTGCCCGACCGGATCACATAGCCCCAAGGCTGGTTTTCGATAGACAGCCCCTTGGTCCGTCCTTTCTGACGGATTCCGTTAAGGCTCAATCGATCCATATCTGCCATTGAGGTCGCCCGTTCCCGATATGTCCTACGTGATGAGGAAAGGGGGCAACAAAGGGGCAAGGCTTGGGCCATGCTGAGAAACTGTGAATGGAACAGGAAAAAGATTGTTTCCTGGGCCCGCGCGGGCTTGCACCGAAGCGCGCGCGCTGTATAAAGCCGCATCCTGCTGCAATAACGTATGAACTGCGCAGACTCTCGTGGATGGGACGTAGCAGGAAAAAACCCCGTCCTTTGAAATGCGCCGATTGAGAACTGGAGTTAGCATGCCGCTTTATGAGCATGTCATGATTGCGCGTCAGGATCTTTCCAACACGCAAGCAGAAGGCCTTATCGAACACTTCAGCACCGTCCTCGCGGACAACGGCGGTAAAGTCGTTGCCAACGAGTACTGGGGCGTCAAGACGATGGCCTATAAGATCAACAAGAACCGCAAGGGCCACTATGCCCTGCTGCGCACCGACGCGCCTGCCCCTGCCGTGCAGGAAATGGAACGTCTGATGCGCCTGCACGAAGACGTCATGCGTGTTCTGACCATCAAGGTCGATGAACACGAAGAAGGCCCTTCGGTGCAGATGCAAAAGCGTGAAGAGCGTGGCGAACGCCGCGAGCGCCGCTAATCGTTGATCAGATAAGGAATAGCAATCATGGCAACCAAACCATTCTTCCGCCGTCGCAAGTCCGATCCTTTTGAAGGCGAACACGCCCCGAAGATCGACTACAAAGACACACGCACCCTGCAGCGCTACATCTCTGAGCGCGGCAAGATCGTACCCGCCCGCATCACCGCTGTTGGTGCCAAGAACCAGCGTGCCCTCGCCCGTGCGATCAAGCGCGCGCGTTTCCTGGCTCTGCTGCCATACGCCGTAAAGTAAGGACCAGATCCCATGGATATCATTCTTCTTGAACGCGTCGCCAAGCTGGGCCAGATGGGCGAAGTTGTGTCCGTCAAGGACGGCTATGCCCGCAACTATCTGCTGCCACAGGGCAAGGCGCTGCGCGTAAACGCTGCCAACATGGCGCGCTTCGAGGCTGAAAAGGCCCAGATGGAAGCCCGCAACCTCGAATCCAAGAAAGAGGCCAAAGCACTGGCCGCTAAGCTCGACGGTGGAAAGTTCATCGTCATCCGCTCGGCATCCGACGGTGGTTCGCTCTACGGTTCTGTGACAACCCGTGACGCCGCTCAGGCTGCAACCGAGGCCGGCTTCTCGGTCGACAAAAAGCAGGTTGTCCTGCGTGGTCCGATCAAGGAACTCGGCCTGCACGACGTCACCGTCGTTCTGCACCCTGAAGTCGAAGCCACCATCACGCTGAACGTTGCCCGTTCCGCTGAAGAGGCTGAACTGCAGGAAGCAGGCAAGAACATCGCCGAGCTGGCCGCCGAAGAGGAAGCCGCTGCTGAATTCGAAATTCAGGAGCTGTTCGACGACATCGGTGCCGCAGCCTCCGACGATGACGATCTGGCAGAAACTGCCGGCATTGCCGACGACGAGAACAACTAAGACAAAGCGTCTTTAATGTTTCCAAGAGAAAGGCCGCCAAATCTGGCGGCCTTTTTTCTTTGGGCCTTTCCAGCGACCGTATCGGTCCGCGCAGGTGCAATGCTCTTCAGCGAATCTTAGGAATGACCTGCGAGTTTCCTCTCATTTGAATGAGGAGAGACATCATGAAACACATACTCGCAGCCACTTTGTCGCTGATTGCAGGCAGTGCGGTTGCCAACGAATTCCAGGACGCGATGACGGGCTATTACACATCTCACATCAGCGGCTGGATGAATGATCCGGTGCTGGTCTCCGCCATCATGGCGCAAAACGCCCAGACCGCCAGCTATTCACAGACCGAAATCGATACGCTGGACCAGACGTGGCGCGGTTTTGTCGGGATCGACGATGCACCAATTATCGCCCCTGTCCTCAACAACGCGGCCGCGGATTTCCTGCGGCAACAGGCGGCTGCCTCGGGTGGCATCATCACCGAAGCCTTCTTATGGATGTGCGTGGACTGAACTTGGCCGTTTCCAGCCCCACGTTGGACTAATGGCAGGGGGATGAGGAAAAGTTCACCGAAACATTCCCGCTGGGCAGTACCGCCGTCCACTACGGCGAACCTGAGCTCGACGCATCGACACAGGAAATTCAGGGGCAGATTTCAGTAACAGTGACCGACCCCGCGACGGGGCAGCCCGTCGGCGCCCTGACGGTCGGGGTCAGCCTCACGGAACTCACACTCCCCTAGGGGCTGCCGGCAGGCTGCCCTCCGCTCTGCGACGGGCTAATTGTCAAAAGTCTCCATCTGCAACTGGGCATTGCAGTATTCGCCGTCATAGGTGCCGATCCAGATATCGATGCGTCCGTCAATCGGGCGCGTCAGCACAATGCGCGGGTCCAGATTGCCGTTGTCATCGTCGTCATAATACCAGTTGGCCGATGCAGTGTTGATCAGCAGCGCTGCGTCGCATTCGCTGATGACGCTCACAACAAGCTGGTAACGGGACATACCCGACAGTTGAAAAGAAAAATCAGGCGCGGCTGGAAAATAGCCCGCCCCTGTATCCGTCCCCGGTTTGATCGACGGGCAGTCCCAGATGTAGTGATTGCCGCCTGCGACAACATCAAAGCCGCGCTTCTGGTAGAGTTGCTGGCCGGTGGCCTGATAGGACGCCTGCGGTGCGATGTTGTAATCAGGGCAGGCAACTGCAGCAGTCGACCAGACAAAGGCAGCGGCGATGGCAAGAAAAACGGTTCGTAACATCTCTTCATCCTCTTTCGTTACCCGGTAAGCATAACCAGACACCGCCCAAAAAAAAGGAAGTTTACGGGGCTTTTACGCGCCAATTCTGCGACCAGGCGGGAGGGGAAACAAAAAAGGCGCCCGTTGCGGGCGCCTTTTCCGATGTGCCAGATGGTGACTGGCTTATTCTTCTTCCAGCTTTTCAACAGCCTTCTGGAGGTCGTCCTTGCTGACCTCTTTGTCCTTGATGGAAGCCTTTTCGAAGATGTGGTCAACGACCTTGTCCTCGAACAGCGGCGCCTGGAGCTGCTGGCGGAACTCGGCGTTCTGCTGCACAAACTCGAAGAACTGGCGTTCCTGACCGGGGTACTGACGGGCCTGGTTCATGATGGCCTGTGTCATTTCCTGATCGGTCACCTTGACCTCAGCCTTCTGGCCGATGTCGGCCAGCAGCAGACCCAGCTTCACACGGCGCTCGGCGAGCTTGATGTGCTCTTTGGTCGGCTCGATCTTGTCGTGGTTGTGGTCGTGGACCTCAGGATTTTCTTCGTGCCACAGCTGGTGCGCAATCGACGCGGCTTCGGCATCGACCAGCGACTGGGGCAGATCGAATTTGACCTTCTTGTCCAGCGCATCGAGCAGCGCGCGCTTGGAAACCGCGCGGGAGGCGCCTGTGTATTCGGCCTCAAGACGGTCGGCGATCTGCGCCTTCAGGGCGTCGAGATCTTCGGCACCGAATTTCTTGGCCAGCTCGTCGTCGATCTTCGGCTTCTTTGAGCCCTTCACCTCTTTGATGGTGCAGGTAAAGACGGCCTTTTTACCGGCCAGATGCTCTGCCTGATAGTTCTCAGGGAAGGTTACCTCGACGTCTTTCTCGTCACCGGCTTTTACCTTAAGCAGACCATCCTCGAAACCGGGGATGAAGGAGTTGGACCCCAGAACCAGCGGATAATCCTCGGCAGAGCCACCGTCGAAGGCTTCGCCGTCGATCTTGCCGACGAAATCCATGACGACCTGATCGCCGTCCTTGGCTTGGGTCTTCTTCGGCTCGTAAGTCACCGCCTGCGGGCTTTCGGCGAGGTTGTCCAGCGCCTCTTTCACCGATGCTTCGTCAGCTTTGACGACCATGCGCTCCAGCTTGATCTTGGTGAAATCGACCTCTTCGATTTCCGGCAGCTTCTCGTAAGAAACTTCGACGTTGATGTCGTCGCCTTCCTTCCAGTCCTCGTTGGTCATCTTCATTTCAGGCTGGGCCGCAGGGCGGTCGCCTGTTTCGGAAAGATGGTTCGACAGGGCGCCGTCGATGGCTTCCTGCATCGATTCACCCAAGAGGCGCTGGCCGAACTGCATGCGCAGCAATGCCATCGGCACCTTGCCCTTGCGGAAACCCTTCATCTCGATTTCGGGCTGTGCTTCTTTCAGCTTTTGTTCGACTTTCGCGTCCAGCTCGGCGGCCGTCACGGTGATGGCATAACCGCGCTTGAGGCCTTCGTTCAGGGTCTCGATGACCTGCATATCCTGTCCTTCTTTCCAACTATGGTGCGGGTGGAGGGACTTGAACCCCCACGCCTTGCGGCGCCAGAACCTAAATCTGGTGCGTCTACCAATTTCGCCACACCCGCATGATCAAAAGGGGCAGGTTTTTGGGCCTGCCCCAGAGTTGGGCGGTGTCTAGCAAAGCTGAAAGCGGGATGCGAGAGGAAAATCGCGTCAAACACCGATGTTTCGCAGCACTTTCGGCAGTTCTTCAGGCAGGTCCTCGGCAATCAGCCCCGGACCGAAGGAACGCGCGCATTCGGTATGGAGCCACGCACCGGTTTCGGCAGCCTGCGTCGGCGCAAACCCGCGCGCCAGCAGCCCCATGATGAACCCTGCCAGAACGTCACCCGACCCTGCCGTCGCCAGCCAAGGGGCCGCGCGTTCGTAGACGGAAGGATTGAGACTGCACCGCACCGAGGGATCGGCGATAACCGTATCCGGCCCTTTAAACAGCACCACACAGCCCGCGCGCTTGGCCGCCTCGCGGGTGGCGTCCACCTTGGAACAGGCGGGGCCTGTGACGGCAGGTGCGTCCAGTTTTTCGGCGAGATCGGGGAACAGCCGCGCAAATTCGCCCGCGTGCGGGGTCAGAACGCATTTGTCATGCAGTTTGACGAACAGAGCCGCATCCCGCGCAATCAGCGTGAGCGCATCCGCGTCCAGCACCAGCGCGCGGCCACTGTCGAGGGCGGAAGCGACCAGTTCCGCCTTCTCCTCTTTCAGGCCCAACCCCGGCCCGATGCAGAGCGCATTGATCCGTGCATCGGCCAGAACCGCCTCAAGGACACCTGCATCCCCGATCGGCTGCAACATCACCGCGTTGAGTTGCGCCGCATTCTCGATCAGCGCCGCAGGCGGGCAGCCGACCGTCACCGCCCCTGCCCCGATCCGCAGCGCGCCCCGCGCCGCCAGACGCGCAGCCCCGCCCTTGCCGACATCGCCAGAGAGGATCAGCGCGTGGCCGTGGGAGTATTTGTGTCCCTGCCCTTTCCTGCAGTCTACCGGCACGACGTCATGGACAACTTCATCGGCTGAAAATGGTGCTATGCCGCGCGCACCAAGTCCGATATCTCCTATCGCCAGAGCGCCACAGTGCTGGGCACCCGCGCCCAGAACATGCCCCAGCTTTGCGCGATGGAACGTCACTGTCAGATGCGCAGGCGGTAGCGCCTTGTCAGATAGCAGAATACCTCGGTCCGAGCACAGGCCGCTAGGCATATCCACTGCGACGCGCGGGCAATTGACAGTCGCCATCAGGACATTCCCGACCTCCGGCGGCAATGCGCGTGTCAACCCTGTCCCAAACAGCGCATCGACAACCAGCGGCTGTTTCGCCCAGCGTTCAGATGTGCAGGCCGACCAAGGCTTAACCTCACCGATCACTAACCACTTTTGGAAATTCGCCTGCGCATCCCCGACAAGTTTTGCCGTATCGCCAAACAGAAAGACCTCGACCGACCACCCCGCCTCCGCCAACAGACGCGCAACAACAAAACCGTCCCCACCGTTGTTCCCCGGCCCGCACAAAACCACTGCGCACTTATCATTTTGCTCGATATACTTCGGGGGAGTGCCGCGCAGCGGCACGGGGGCAGCGCCCCCATCAGCCCAGGCTTCAATCGCCGCCACCACAGCCTCGCCTGCGCGCTCCATCATGGCCAATCCGGTCGTCACACCCGCAGCAATCGCAGCCGCCTCAATGGCGCGCATTTGGGCAGCGGTGAGCAGTTCGGTCATGGTTTCAGCACCCGAAGTTTTCATTTCGCATCATTCTGTGGCAAATTGCATAAAAATTAAGCAACTTATGTTCTTCCCCCCCCCTGCGCCTGCTCCAAAAATCCGCCACGAATTGTCCCCATGCAAGAGAAATGGTCTGACCGCACTCGGAACATCAAAGGGAGTCGCAGGCCGATGAAGAAAATCGAAGCGATCATCAAGCCATTCAAGCTCGATGAGGTCAAAGAAGCGCTGCAAGAGGTTGGCGTTCAGGGCCTCTCGGTTGTCGAGGTCAAAGGTTTCGGCCGCCAGAAAGGGCATACCGAGCTTTATCGCGGCGCTGAATACGTCGTGGACTTCCTGCCAAAGGTGAAGATCGAGGTCGTTCTGGCCGACGATCAGGTCGATGCGGCCATCGAGGCCATCATCGGCGCCGCCAAGACCGACAAGATCGGCGACGGCAAGATTTTTGTCTCTTCCATTGAACAGGCAATTCGCATTCGTACCGGCGAAACCGGCGACGACGCACTCTAATCACTGAATATCCGCCACGGTCATACGATTGCGGCGGACCACAAAAACCCTACGGACAGAAAGGTATTACCTGATGGACAACAAAGACGTTCTGAAACTGATCAAGGACGAGGAAGCCGACTACGTCGACATCCGCTTCACTGACCCGCGCGGCAAGCTGCAGCACGTAACAGTGATAGCCGATCTGGTGGATGAAGACTTCCTGGAAGAAGGCTTCATGTTCGACGGCTCCTCGATCGCTGGCTGGAAGTCCATCGACCAGTCCGACATGAAGCTGATGCCACAGGCGTCGACCGCTTACGTCGACCCCTTCTATGCAGAAAAGACGGTCTGCATTAACTGCAACATCGTCGAACCCGATACGATGGAACCCTACGAGCGTGACCCACGTTCGACTGCCGTCAAGGCCGAGGAATACCTGAAGGCTTCCGGCATTGGTGACGCAGCCTACTTCGGTCCAGAAGCAGAATTCTTCGTCTTCGACGACGTCCGTTTCAGCGTTTCGATGAACAAAGTGTCCTACCAGGTCGACGCAATCGACGGCGCTTGGAACTCCGACACCGAATACGAAATGGGCAACACCGGCCACCGTCCGGGCATCAAGGGTGGTTACTTCCCTGTGAACCCGATCGACGACGGTCAGGAAATGCGCTCCGAGATGCTCTCGACCATGAAGCGCATGGGCATGAAGGTCGACAAGCACCACCACGAGGTTGCTTCCTGCCAGCACGAGCTGGGTCTGATCTTCGGCACACTGACACATCAGGCTGACGAGATCCAAAAGTACAAGTATGTGATCCACAACGTGGCACAGGCTTACGGCAAATCCGCAACCTTCATGCCAAAGCCGATCTCCGGCGACAACGGCACAGGTATGCACGTCAACATGTCGATCTGGAAAGACGGCAAGCCGCTCTTTGCTGGCGACAAATATGCTGACCTGTCTCAGGAAGCCCTGTACTTCATCGGTGGTATCCTCAAGCACGCCAAGGCGCTGAACGCGATCACCAACCCATCGACCAACAGCTACAAGCGTCTGATCCCAGGCTTCGAAGCCCCTGTTCTGCGTGCTTACTCGGCTCGTAACCGGTCTGGTTGTGTCCGTATTCCTTGGGCCGAAAGCCCAAAGGCCAAGCGTGTTGAAGCCCGCTTCCCAGACCCAGCAGCAAACCCATACCTTGCCTTCGCGGCACTGCTGATGGCTGGCCTTGACGGCATCAAGAACAAGATCGACCCAGGCCCATCTTCGGACAAGGACCTTTACGATCTGCCACCAGAAGAACTGGCATCGATCCCAACCGTCTGTGGCTCGTTGCGCGAAGCGCTGGAAGAGCTGGAGAAGGATCACGAGTTCCTGCTGGCCGGCGACGTCTTCACTAAAGACCAGCTGGAAGGCTACATGGAACTCAAGTGGGAAGAGGTCTACGCCTACGAGCACACACCTCACCCAGTCGAGTACAAGATGTACTACAGCTGCTAATCGAGCAGGCGACCCAACTCACACAAAAGACCCCGTCAGAGAAATCTGGCGGGGTTTTTCATTTCGGGTCACTGCCGCGCCCTACGGCGCCAGCTGCTCTCCGAATTCCAGCCAACCACGTTCTTGCTTGGACAAAGACGCGTCCATGATCCTGTCATAGGCAGCGAGTTCAGCGTCACTCAGCAACCCTTGCCATTTACCGTGCGTACCACTGTCAAAGAAACCGGTATCTGACTTCCAGAAACCCCGACCACCCGAAGGCGCGTGTTTCTCTGCGTTCTGTTTCATGCTCTCGAACGTCGCCGCCTCGACAAGCTCTGACATGACATCCGCAGAATGGGACACACCGACGATCTCGGCGACCTTTGCGAAGGTGCCTGCAAGGTCCCGCTTCATGTCGGCATAGTGGAAGACATGCACGTTCGGACGCCCGGACTCATCCATCGCAGCGCGGTAATGCCGCAGGATATGCGCGAGCGGCGTCACATCGGTGTCATAGCCCTCAGCCCCGCCATCAAGGAAGCGCCTGAAGGTGAAACCGTCGGAGTCCTCCTCAGGATAGAACGGGTGGAACCACGGCGTCGGCATAGTGCGCACATGCTTGCGGAAGGAGAAATGCACGTCGAGCGGATGCCGGAAAACAGTGATGAAGGTTGGCTCGGCGGCAACCGGCAGGCCGTCCAGTAGCGTATGGCTTTTGAGA
>CAXQAV010000068.1:0-3366 GCA_964221795.1 Luminiphilus sp.
GCGCTATAGCTATGACAGCGCTCTGGATGTGCAACTGAACGAGGCACGCAACGAGGTGGGGCGCGGGTCGCTTTCGGCCTTCGGCCTGCGCAATGCCATCGAACTGGAAACCGACGTTGCCAAGCGCAGCTTTGAGGTCAAGCACAACGTGAATGTCAGCGGCGACGATCTCTGTCCTGCCGGTGATGCTGAGGTGCTGGAAGGCACGCCACTGTCGGCCATGCTGATCCCAGTCTGACCGCAGTGCGTTTCGGAATATTCTTGATGGAGCCGCGAGTGTTCTCGCGGCTTTTTTCAAGGCAGCGGTCTGTGGCGTGCCAACATGGTTCACAATTGTTGCCGTGCGCGGCGGTCTGGCCCCGACTTGGGCCTACGGCGATGCGGGACTGCTGGGCGTGATCGGCCTGATCCTTACTCTGGCGTTCCTGCGCAAAGGCCTTGGCGGTGTGGCACCCGCCCGCCAGAGAAAGCGCTAGGATGCATCTGGCCGAGTTAAATATCGGACGTCTGTTGGCCCCGACCGACGATCTGCGCGTTGCCGAATTCATGCAGAACCTCGACCGCGTGAACGGACTGGCCAAGCGCATGCCGGGCTTTGTCTGGATGATGGAAGGCTCGGGCGAACCAGGCACGGGAAATACCGAAAATAACCTTGATGGCGATCCACAGTTTGTGGCGAATCTGTCGGTATGGGAAAGCCCCGCGCAGCTGCAAACCTTTGTTTTTGATACGCTTCATGCGCGGTTTCTGAACCGCCGTGCCGAATGGTTTGAGAAAAGGATCCGTATGCATTTCGTGATGTGGTGGGTGCCAGAAGGGACCGAGCCGTCCCTTGAGCAGGCGATGGAAAAGCTCGCCCATCGCGAAGCGCATGGTGATAGCGAGGATGCCTTTGGCTGGGACTGGATGCGTGTGCGTCATCTACCATGACGCGACATCTGGCAGAATTCAACTTTGGCACTTTGGCTTATCCTTGGGATGATCCGCGTATCGCGGGCTTTCAGAATGCCATTGCGCAGGTCAACGACATTGCCGAACGCAGCCCCGGGTTTGTCTGGCGGCTGTCGGATGACGAGATGGAAGCCACACAAGAAGATCCTGCTGGTCCGCTTGCCGATCGCCCAAATACAGCCTCGACCCTCTCGGTCTGGGAGGATGTTGGCAGCCTTTACCGCTTTGTCACCAAGACTTTGCATGCGCGCATCATGCGTGGTGCGCCGGATTGGTTTGTTCCCGGCGACAGCGGATTTCTGGTTTGCTGGTGGGTGCCCGCTGGAACGCGTCCGACCGTTGCCGAAAGGGATGGCGCGTTGGCAACGCCTTCAGAACGAAGGCGACTCGGACGATTGTTTCGGCGGGCGGCGCCTGAAAGACCTTGCCCTCGCGTCACCGGCGGAAAAGTGGCCACGCATCTGGCCTTGATATTGTATAACCGCCCCTGATCCCCAATCTCTGACCCGAGGCAACGCGCCAGAAGCGGCGTGTGGAGACAGAAGATGAAGAAACGTAACTCATTGGCAGCATTCGGTCTGGCGGCGACCCTGCTTGCTGGGCCCGCTGGGGCGCAAACCCCGCTGAAAGACGTGGCGTATGTCCGCGACGGAATCATCCATGTTGGCATGGCCTATGAGATTTCCGAGAAATGTGGGGATCTGAACGCCCGTCTGTTTCGTGGTTTGGGTTTTCTGCAATCGCTCAAGAACCACGCGCGCGGGCTTGGCTACACCGAAGCCGAGATTGATGCCTATGTGAATGATGCAGCCGAAAAGGACCGGCTCGAGGCGATTGCACGGGCGGCGCTGGCCGATCTTGGCGTCGTCGAAGGAGTTGAGTCGTCCTATTGCGCGGTTGGCCGTGCCCAGATTGCCGCAAATACGCGCGTCGGCTGGCTGCTGCGCTGATCCATTGAAAATGATCGGATAATGACGGTTTTTTTGCCGTTCTGACTGGCATCCACTGACCTATGGCGTTAGAACCCGACCAACGCGACCTGTCGCTTGCGGCAGTGTGCGCGAAAGGGAACATATAAGGCACGCCAATGTCTAATCTGCGCAAAGTCGTCATTGATGGGAATGAGGTCGAAGTTGACGGGTCCGTGACCCTGATTCAGGCCTGCGAAGAGGCGGGCATCGAAATCCCGCGTTTCTGCTACCACGAGCGGCTTTCCATCGCGGGCAACTGCCGGCTGTGTTTGGTCGAGGTTGTCGGCGGTCCGCCAAAGCCCGTCGCTTCTTGCGCGATGCAGGTCAAGGATCTGCGCCCCGGGCCGGAAGGCCAGCCACCTGTTGTGAAAACCAACTCGCCCATGGTCAAAAAGGCCCGCGAAGGCGTGATGGAATTCCTCCTGATCAACCATCCGCTGGATTGCCCGATCTGCGATCAGGGTGGCGAATGCGACCTGCAGGATCAGGCGATGGCCTATGGTGTCGATTTCTCCCGCTATCGCGAACCCAAGCGCGCGGTCGAGGATCTGGATCTGGGGCCATTGGTCGAAACCCATATGACCCGCTGCATTTCATGCACCCGCTGCGTGAGCTTCACGACCGAGGTCGCGGGCATTCACCAGATGGGCCAGACCGGTCGCGGTGAGGATGCCGAGATCACCAGCTATCTGGGCGAGACACTCGACAGCAACATGCAGGGCAACATCATTGACCTCTGCCCCGTGGGTGCGCTGGTCTCCAAGCCATATGCCTTTACCGCCCGTCCGTGGGAGCTGACCAAGACCGAATCCATCGACGTGATGGATGCACTTGGCTCGAACATCCGCGTGGATACCAAGGGCCGCGAAGTGATGCGCTTCCTGCCGCGCAACCATGACGGCGTGAACGAGGAATGGATTTCCGACAAGACCCGCTTTGTCTGGGACGGTCTGCGCCGCCAGCGTCTGGATACGCCTTACATCCGCGAGAACGGCAAGCTGCGCAAAGCGAGCTGGGGCGAGGCGCTTTCTGCTGCCGCCGCCGCAATGAAGGGCAAGAAGGTCGCCGGTCTGGTCGGTGATCTGGCTTCTGTTGAAGCGTCCTTTGCGCTCAAGCAATTGATCGAAGGGCAGGGTGGCGTTGTGGAATGCCGCACAGATGGTGCGAAACTGCCCTCAGATAACCGCTCGGCCTATGTGGGCACCGCGACTGTCGAGGATATCGACGACGCCGAAATGATCCTGCTAATCGGTACCAACCCGCGCGATGAAGCCCCCGTGCTGAACGCCCGTATCCGCAAAGCGTGGAGCAAGGGCGCTTGGGTCGGTCTCGTGGGTGAGGCTGCGGATCTGACCTATGATGTGGACCATGTCGGCACTGGGCGCGACGCGCTGGCCGAATTGAAGAAATCTGCAGGCAGCGTGACCGGCAAGCGCGCAATCAC
>CAXQAV010000069.1:0-5051 GCA_964221795.1 Luminiphilus sp.
TTGGTATTCTTGCAGCGATTGCAGTGTGGCTTTTCAGCTCGTTCTACACAATCCGCCCCGAAGAACGCTCGGTCGAGCTACTCTTGGGTGACTTCCTTGAAGTTGGTGATCCCGGTCTGAACTTTGCGCCATGGCCGATCGTCACGCGCGAGGTCCTCGCGGTTACGACGGAACGCAACATCGACATCGGTACCAGCCGTTCGGGGATGGATGCGGGTCTGATGCTGACTGGTGACGAGAACATCGTCGACATCGACTTCCAGGTGGTCTGGAACATCAACAACCCCGAAGAGTATCTCTTCAACCTCGCCAATCCGCCGCAGACGATCGAGGCGGTGGCTGAATCGGCGATGCGCGAGATTATCTCGCAGTCCGAACTGGCTCCGATCCTTAACCGTGACCGTGGTGCCATTGCCGACCGTCTGCGTGACCTGATCCAGTCGACGCTCGACAGCTACGATTCTGGTGTGACCATCATCCGTGTGAACTTTGACAAGGCCGACCCGCCAGAACCGGTCATCGCCTCGTTCCGCTCCGTTCAGGACGCTGAACAGGAACGTGACCGTGTGCAGAACGTGGCCGATGCCTATGCCAACCAGGTTGTGGCCGAAGCCCGTGGTCAGGCCGCGCAGATCCTTGAGCAGGCCGAAGGTTACCGTGCCCGCGTCGTCAACGAGGCTCAGGGTGAAGCAAGTCGCTTCCTAGCTGTTCTAGAGGAATACGAACAGGCGCCCGAGGTGACCCGCAAGCGTATCTATCTGGAAACAATGGAAGGTGTGCTTGGTGGTATCGATATCATCCTGCTGGATGAAGGACAGGGTGGCGGACAGGGTGTCGTGCCTTATCTGCCGCTGAATGAACTGCGTCGTAATTCCACCGGAGGGTCAAACTAATGCGTAAGACAGCATTTCTCCTGCCCGCCGTGGCAGTTGTTGTGATCGGTGCGCTATCATCGGTCTTTATCGTGGACGAACGCGAAAAGGCGCTGGTTCTGCAATTCGGTCAGATCGTGAAAGTTCAGGAGGAACCGGGTCTCGGTTTCAAACTGCCGCTTATTCAAGAGGTCGTCCGCTATGACGACCGTATTCTCAGCCGCGACCTTGATCCGCTGGAGGTGACACCATCCGATGACCGTCGTCTGGTCGTCGATGCCTTTGCACGTTACCGGATTTCGGATGTTGTCCGGTTCCGTCAGGCGGTTGGTGCTGGTGGCGAAGAGGCGGCAGCCCGTCGTCTGGACAGTATCCTGCGTGCAGAAACACGCGAGGTTCTTGGTTCGGTGTCGTCCAACGACATCCTCTCGACTGATCGTGCGGCACTGATGCTGCGGATCCGGAATAGTGCAATCGCAGAGGCTCGCGCGCTGGGTCTGGAAGTCATCGACGTGCGTCTCAAGCGCACCGACCTGCCGCCGGAAAACCTCAACGCCACCTATGAGCGTATGAAAGCCGAACGTGACCGTGAAGCCGCAGACGAGCGTGCCCGTGGTAACGAGGCCGCGCAGCGTATCCGCGCCCAGGCCGACCGTACCGTGGTCGAGCTGGTCTCCGAGGCCGAACGCGAAAGCCAGATCATTCAGGGTCAGGCCGACGCCGAGCGGAACCGGATCTTTGCAGAAGCCTTTGGTCGTGATGCCGAGTTCTTCGAGTTCTATCGTTCGATGACCGCCTATCAGCGGTCGCTGACACCAGGCAACTCGACAATGGTGTTGTCGCCCGACAGCGAGTTCTTCAATTACCTCAGATCAGATCAGGGCGACCGCGTGGACGAATAACGCGTGCACGTCATGAAACACGCGAAGGGCCGGCACACTGCTGGCCCTTTTCATTTGCGGAACTGATCACGTCCGAATTCACGTCGTGTTGAGCAGATCTGCCGCAAGATTGCGTTGCACATCCTGCGCCCTACATAAATGATCATAAGTGAAGGGGCCGTTGCTGTGCCCCATGCAGACAGAGGAGATCGCCAAGTGAAGTCTCAGGCAATCGCAATTCAACGTGAAGACCAGACCATGCGCCGTATGGCCTATGCGCTGATCATTACGCTCTTCGCAGCATTTGCGCTGCTCATCACGCAGGTCACCTCAGCCGCGGCGCAGGCGCGACCTGCGACCTTCGCCGATCTGGCCGAGCAGGTCAGCCCTGCGGTGGTAAATATTACGACAAGCACCACAATCGCAGGCCGCACCGGCCCGCAGGGTCTGGTGCCCGAGGGCTCGCCCTTCGAGGATTTCTTCAACGATCTGGACCGTGGCCCGGGTGAGGGCACACGCCGTTCTTCGGCTCTCGGGTCTGGCTTCGTAATTTCCGAAGACGGCTACATCGTCACGAACAACCACGTGATCGAAGGCGCCGATGAAATCCTGATCGAATTCTTCCCCGGCGGAGAGCCCGGCGTGCCTGCCGAGCTGGTCGGCACTGATCCCAACACGGATATCGCCGTCCTCAAGGTCGATCTGGAAGGTCTGCCCTTCGTGGAGTTCGGCGACAGCGACGGCGTCGGCGCCCGCGTCGGTGACTGGGTCATGGCCATGGGCAACCCGCTGGGGCAGGGGTTCTCTGTTTCTGCCGGTATTGTCTCGGCCCGCAACCGCGCGCTGTCGGGGACGTATGACGACTACATCCAGACAGACGCTGCGATCAACCGTGGCAACTCGGGTGGTCCGCTTTTCAACATGGACGGTGAGGTCATCGGCGTGAATACCGCGATCCTGTCACCGAACGGCGGCTCGATCGGGATCGGTTTTGCCATGTCTTCCGCGGTGGTGACCAATGTTGTCGACCAGCTGATCGAATTCGGTGAAACCCGCCGCGGCTGGCTTGGTGTGCGCATTCAGGACGTGACACCTGACATGGTCGAGGCCATCGAAGGTCTTGATATGGCGCGCGGTGCTCTGGTCACAGACGTGCCCGAAGGTCCTGCCGCCAACGCAGGTATGCTGGCTGGCGACGTGATCCTCAACTTCGACGGGATCGAGATTGCGGATACCCGCGAGTTGGTGCGGATCGTCGGTAACTCGCCAGTGGGCAAGGAAGTGCCCGTGGCCGTGCTCCGCGATGGTGATATGACAGATCTGACGGTCATTCTTGGCCGCCGTGAGACATCGGAAGCGGTCGCTTTCCCGGCCTCGACGGAAGAAGAAGCTGCGCCCGAATCCTCCGAGGCACTTGGCCTGACACTGTCTGAGATTACGCCGGAACTGACAGACCAGTACTCGCTGACGATCGAAAGCGGCCTTGTCATCACTGCGATTGATCCGGGCTCCGAAGCGGCCTCGAAGGGTCTGCTGGAGGGTGATGTGATCACCGAGGCAGGCCAGCAGGCGGTTGCCAGCTTTGCCGATCTGGAAGAGCGGATCGAAGCGGCAACCGAAGCAGGGCGCAAGTCGATCCTGCTGCTCGTGCGTCGCGGTGGCGATCCACGCTTCGTGGCGCTCTCGCTGGAAGAGTGATCGACAATCAAAAGACAATAAAGGGCGGCCTTTCGGGGCCGCCTTTTCATTTCGGGTTCTGTGGCAGCCCGTCGGCGATGTCGTAATAGTCACCCTTTTCCGACACGAAGATATGCAGCGCCAGTTTTGTCTGGGTCGGCGTATCAAACGCCCCCATCACCACGGCGGTCCAATCCTGAAACACCGGATCCCAAAAAGCGACGATCCGCATGTTCCGCAAAACCCGCGCCGCACCTTTTCCGATGACTGATACCATGTCAGAGCGTCCTCGCCGCTGACTGTAAGATCACGGCGCGCTACATCGACCGAGGCTTCGTAATGTCCTGAGTGCTTGCGGCATTCGCGGCAATGGCAGGCGTTTGGCTGACCCAGATCCCCCCTCACTGTGAATCTCACAGCACCGCAGATACAGCTGCCTTTGTGTTCCATTCGGACCCTCCGTCGCGCTTGCCGCAGCTTCGCCCCTGTTACGCCCGCTCACAAGTCGGTTTTCTATTGTTTTTGGGGGTGGCGAGGGCGCTTTGCCTGCACTAACTAGGTCGCAACCAACGATCGCACGAGGAAGAAACGAAGATGGCGAAGATTACCTATGTTGAACACGGCGGCAAAGAACACGTTGTCGAGGTCGCCAACGGTCTGACCGTGATGGAAGGGGCCCGTGACAACTGCATCCCCGGCATCGAGGCCGACTGTGGCGGTGCCTGCGCCTGTTCGACATGCCATGTCTACGTTGATGACGCATGGGTTGAAAAGCTGCCTGCCAAAGACCCGATGGAAGAAGACATGCTGGACTTCGCCTATGAGCCCGATCCGGTGAAATCCCGCCTGACCTGCCAGCTCAAGGTCACTGATGCGCTGGACGGCCTGCGCGTGCAGATGCCGGAAAAGCAGATTTGATCCGCACAATCGCAGTGGTGGCCTTGCTGGCCACCTCCGCATGCGCCGACACGATCCTGTCGGCGGACTATACCGATCCCACAGACCGCTATGCCCACGGCATCCTCGGGGATGCCATCGAATGGGGCGGTCTACGGCTGCAAACCGAGGCAGGGCCGCGCCAGTTTACCCTTCTGCAAGACCGCGTTTTTGAAGATGTGGCCCCCCGTCTGGTCGATCTCGACAATGACGGAGCGCCAGAAGTCGTGGTCGTCGAGACCCTGAATACCGCTGGCGCACAGCTTGCCGTCTATGACGCGACCGGAAAGATCGCAGCAACCTCGCATATTGGACGCACGAACCGCTGGCTGGCACCGATAGGAGCCACTGATCTCGATGGGGACGGAATTGTCGAGATTGCCTACATTGACCGTCCGCATCTTGCAAAGACCCTCCGCGTCTGGCGGTTCACGGACGGCGCGCTTGTGCATATTGCCGATCTGGATGGTCTGACCAACCATCGCATCGGAGAGAGCGATATCGGCGGCGGCATCCGCGACTGCGGGCAGGGGCCCGAGATGATCACGGCAAGTGCCGACTGGACGCAAGTTATGGCCACCACTCTGACCGACGGTCGTCTGGAAACACGCGCCATCGGTCCGCATCGTGACCGGTCCAGCTTTGCCGCAGCTTTGGCCTGCGAGGCTGTCCGCTAGGTCACGCT
>CAXQAV010000070.1:0-3618 GCA_964221795.1 Luminiphilus sp.
CCGATCTGTAACGCTGATCTCGCCGCCGCCGCACCACGATATCTACTCGATCGAGGATCTGGCGCAGCTGATCTATGACCTGAAGCAGATCAACCCGCGCTGCAAGGTGACGGTGAAACTGGTGGCGTCTTCCGGCGTTGGCACCATTGCTGCGGGCGTTGCCAAGGCGAAGGCCGACATCATCCTGATTTCGGGCCACAACGGTGGCACCGGCGCGTCACCGGCGACTTCGATCAAATACGCGGGTCTGCCGTGGGAGATGGGCCTGACCGAGGCGCATCAGGTTCTGGCGATGAACAACCTGCGTGATCGGGTCACCCTGCGGACCGATGGTGGTCTGCGGACCGGTCGTGACATCGTGATGGCCGCAATGCTGGGGGCCGAAGAATACGGCATCGGCACCGCGGCGCTGATCGCAATGGGGTGCATCATGGTGCGCCAGTGCCAGTCCAACACCTGCCCCGTTGGTGTCTGTACCCAGGACGAAGCCCTGCGCGGCAAGTTCACCGGCAACGCGGACAAGGTTGTGAACCTCATCACCTTCTACGCACAGGAAGTCCGCGAGATCCTCGCCTCAATCGGCGCGCGCTCTCTGGACGAGGTGATCGGTCGGGCGGATCTGCTGGCGCAGGTGTCCCGTGGTTCGGCACATCTTGATGATCTGGACCTCAACCCGATGTTGATCACCGTCGATGGTGCGCATGACATCGACTACAACCGTGATCGTGAACGCAATGCTGTGCCGGACACTCTGGACAAGGAAATCGTGCGCGATGCCGCCCGCTTCCTGCAGGACGGGGAAAAGATGCAGCTGTCCTATGCGGTTCAGAACACACATCGGACCGTGGGCACCCGTACATCCAGCCACATTGTCCGCAACTTTGGCATGCGCAACACGCTGCAGCCCGACCACCTGACGGTAAAACTGCAGGGCTCTGCTGGTCAGTCTCTTGGTGCCTTTGCAGCGCCGGGGCTCAAGCTGGAGGTTTCGGGCGATGCGAACGACTACGTTGGCAAGGGGCTGTCCGGTGGTACCATTGTGGTACGTCCGCCGATGGCATCGCCGCTGACAGCAAGCGAGAACACCATCGTTGGCAACACCGTCCTTTATGGTGCAACCGATGGCTATCTCTTTGCGGCAGGTCGTGCCGGTGAACGCTTCGCGGTCCGCAACTCCGGTGCCAGCGTGGTGGTCGAAGGCTGTGGTGCCTGCGGTTGTGAATACATGACCGGCGGTGTCGCTGTGATCCTCGGCTCTATTGGCGCCAACTTTGGTGCAGGTATGACCGGCGGCATGGCTTATATCTACGACCCGGAAGGCAAGGCCGAGACGCTGATGAACATGGAATCCCTCGTCACCTGCCAGGTCGGCGTGGAGCATTGGGAACAGCAGCTCAAAGGTCTGGTCGAGCGTCATCTGGCAGAAACCGGCAGCCGCAAGGCCGCTGATATTCTCCAGCACTGGGAGAGCGAGAAAGCGAACTTCTTGCAGGTTTGCCCGACCGAGATGTTGGACAAGCTGCCCCAGCCCCTGACACTGGACGTAGCAGCCGTACCGGCGGAATAGGCCCCGCCACTTCCTCTGCATTGCCTTGGACAGGCCCCGACGGTTTCAACGGTCGGGGCCTTTTCACATCAAGATGCATGTCTGATGCCTGCTTTGGCGATCTCTTGCAGGCGGCTTGATTTCCCGGTTGGAGCAGGACGCCACTCTGCCGTATAGAGAGGCTATGGCGAAGGCAGCAAAAACAGGCGGAAAATCGGGCTCTTCCAAGAAGACCAAGGCGCGCGGGAAATCAGCGGGCAAGGCAAAGGCGCGCCCTGATATTTCACCGGGCCGTCTGGCCAAACGCTGGATCGGCCGCGCCGCGCTTGTCGGCGTTGCAGTCATGTTGCTGCCGATCCTGCTGTTTTCGGTGGTCAACCCGCCAACCACATTCACCATCTGGTCAGAATACCGCCGCCTGGGCGACATTGATCGCGAATGGATGCCGATCGAAGCAATGGCGCCAGTGCTGGCGCGATCCGTGGTCGCGGCTGAAGATGCGCGGTTCTGCCAGCATTGGGGATTGGATGCCGAGGCCATTCGCAAGGCCATCGCAGAAGGTGGTCAGCGAGGGGCGTCGACGATCTCGCAGCAGGTGGTCAAGAATGTCTTTCTCTGGCAGGGGCGCAGCTGGATCCGCAAGGCGCTTGAAACACTGATGACCCCGATGGTCGAAGCAGTATGGAGCAAGCGGCGTATCCTTGAGGTCTATCTCAACGTCGCTGAAATGGGCGAGGGTGTTTTCGGAGCCGAGGCCGCAGCCCGGCATTATTTCGGCGTTGGCCCGGATGAGCTGAGCCCGCGCCAGGCCGCGCTTCTGGCCTCTGTCCTGCCCAACCCCAAGGACCGCTCTGCCGCAAAACCATCCGCCTTCATGCGCAAGCGTGCGGCGCAGATCATGGACGGGGCGGCCACCATTCGCGCAGATGGCCGCGCGGCCTGTTTCGAGGATTGAAACTTCCTGCGCTTCGGGGCATTGCTGTCTGACCCCCGACCACACGCAACAGGAGACCTGACGACCCATGGCCCGCCTCTATCACGTGCCCCTGTCCCCGTTCTGCCGAAAAGTACGGCTGTCGCTTGCGGAAAAGCGCATCGAGGTTGAGCTGGTCGAGGAACGCTACTGGGAAAAGGAAGCGGATTTTCTGCGCCGCAACCCCGCGGCCAAGGTTCCGGTGATCCGACTGGATGGGAAGCTGATGGCCGAAAGTGCGGCGATTTGCGAGTACCTCGAAGAAACCCGCCCCGAGCCCTCTCTGATGCCGAGCGATCCCGATGGCCGCTACGAGGTTCGTCGGCTGGTCAATTGGTTTGACGACAAGTTCCACAACGAGGTGACATCAAAGCTGCTCTATGAACGGGTCAACAAAAAGGTGACCGGGCAGGGCTATCCCGATAGCAGCAACGTCAAGGCCGGCGCGCGGGCGATCAAATATCATCTCGACTATCTGGCGTGGTTGCTCGATCACCGACGCTGGCTGGCGGGGGATCAGATGACCCTTGCCGACTTTGCGGCTGCTGCGCATCTGTCGTCGCTGGACTATATCTCTGATGTGGATTGGAACCGGTCGGCTGTCGTCAAGGACTGGTACGCCAAGATCAAATCCCGCCCGGCCTTCCGCTCTATCCTCGCGGATCAGATTCCGGGTTTCAGCCCACCGCCCCATTACGCAGATCTCGATTTCTGATAAGACAATGTCTGCAGCTGCCGCCGGTGCGGTTCGCGCCGCGTGAGCCAAGGACGTAACGCCCGATGACGGATCATTCCAGTCTCAAGGATCAACTGGTGGCGCAAGCCCTGGCCGAGGGCTTTGTGTCCTGCCGGATCTGCCGACCCTGGGATGTGCCTGAGGTGCCGGATCGGCTGCAGGCCTTTCTGGACGCGGGCTATCATGGACAGATGGCCTGGATGGAGGAGCGGAGCCATTGGCGTGGTGATCCCGCACAACTGTGGCCAGAGGCGCGTTCGGTCATCATGCTGGCCGAAAGCTATACCCCTGATGTCGATCCGATGGAAATCCTGGGACAGTCCGATCGCGGGGCCATATCGGTTTATGCCCGAAACAAGGATT
>CAXQAV010000071.1:0-3443 GCA_964221795.1 Luminiphilus sp.
ATCGCCTTCATGTCCGGCGCTTTTGACCTCGACATCAAATACATCCCCTATGATGGCGGCGGCGCGGTGGCCCAAGACCTTGCCGGCCAACAGATCATGGCAACGGTGAACAACCCGTCAGAAGCCAAGGGCTTTTATGAAGCGGGTGATTTCGTCCCGCTTCTCGCCTTTTCGGACGAGCGGATGGAGGCCTACCCTGACGTGCCGACCATGAAGGAAAAGGGCCACGATTTCTCCTACTACAACCAGCGGGCCATTGTCGGCGCGCCGGGCATGTCGGACGAAGCCGCGGCCTACTACCGCGAGGTCTTTGGACGGGTCTACGAGGGCGAGCAGTGGCAGGCCTACCTGCAGTCCGAAAGCATGTCACCGCTGCCGATGGATGAGGCCGAGACACGCGCCTACTGGACAACACAGGTCCAGAACCACCGTCAACTGCTTGCCCAGATCGGCAATTAATCCAAGCTCAGGAAAAGGGGGCAGATATGCGCCAAGGTGAGATTACTCTTGCAGGGCTCCTTGCCCTCTTTTCGCTCTACCTGATGTGGAAGGCGGCTGAACTTCCCATCGGATATATCCGCGGACAGGGGCCAGGTGGCGGCTTCTGGCCATTCTGGCTGTCGCTCGGCATGTTCCTGAGCTGCCTTGCGATCGCATTCAACTGGTGGCGCGGAAAGACACCGGCCTCGCAGTCGGATGAACCGCTGATGGATGCCTTCGGCTGGCGGACGATCATTCTGGTGGGTGGCGGCGTTGTCGCTTTCGTGGCGCTGATCTCGGTTGTCTCGATGTATGGCGCGATTGCGATTTTCCTCGCCTATTACCTGCGCTTTCTGGGGCGGCATTCGTGGTGGCTCACACTGACCATGGCGCTGCTGTTGCCGATTGGCCTGTTCTTCTTTTTCGAGGGTGCGATGCAGATTTCCATGCCGCAGGGCATGGCGTTCACCCAGCCCTTCTTCGACGTGATGTACGACATCATCTACTGAAACAGACGCGACCCGAGGTTCTCAATGGAAGTTCTTTCTTTTCTTGGTGATGGCGTTCTGCTGGCGCTGCAACCCGTCAACCTTTTTCTGATCGTAATCGGCGTAACCGTCGGTCTTTTCATCGGCGCAATGCCCGGTCTGGGCTCGGTCAACTGGGTTGCGATCCTCTTGCCGATTACCTTTCTGGTGCCACCGTCCTCTGCGATCATCTTTCTTGCGGCGATCTACTACGGAGCGATGTACGGCGGCGCGATTTCGTCCATCACGCTCGGCATTCCCGGGGCATCAACGGCCGTTGCCACAACCTTTGACGGTCGGCCACTTGCGCTGCAGGGAAAGGCTAGCCTCGCTCTGGTGACGGCTGCCCTCGCCTCTTTCGTGGGCGGCACTGTCGCGAACGTCTTTTTCACGCTCTTTGCGCCGCTCCTCGCATCACTCGCACTATCCTTTGGCCCACCGGAGATTTTTGCGCTCATGCTGCTCGCCTTCGCGACTTTTGTAGGTCTGGGCGGCGACGACATCCCCAAGACGGTCTTTTCGATCTGTTTCGGGCTGGTGCTTGCCACGGTAGGTTTCGACACTGTCTCGGGCGAGCCGCGACTGGTGCTCTTTGATATCTCCGGCTTCCTGCGCGGGATCGGCTTTATCGTGCTGGCTATCGGGGTCTACGGCATCGGCGAGATGCTTTGGACCATCGAACAGACGCGCGGCGAAATCACGTCGATGAATCCCAAGATGACCGCCAAAGGGATGGTCGCCGACGCAAAAGAGTCCATGCGCCGAGGTTGGAAGGGAACAGCTATCGGTTCGGTCCTCGGCTTCTTTGTGGGTGTCCTACCCGCTGCTGGCGCCACGCCGGGCTCGCTGATGTCCTATGGCGTGGCCAAGATGATCTCGAAAAACCCGCAGGACTACGGCAACGGCACACCAGACGGTGTGGCCGCACCGGAAGCGGCGAACAACTCGGCCTCGACGGGCGCGATGCTTCCCATGCTCACACTCGGCATTCCGGGATCACCGACAACTGCGATCCTCTTGGGCGGTATGGTGATCTGGGGTCTGACACCCGGTCCGCGCCTCTTCCTTGACGAAAGCGAGTTCGTCTGGGGCCTGATCGGATCGTTCTACATCTCGAACGTGGCGGCCCTGCTGATCAACCTGGCCTTCATCCCGCTCTTCATCTGGATGCTGCGGATGCCTTTCACCATTTTGGCACCGCTGATCTTCGTCCTGTCGATCGTCGGTGGCTTTGCGGCCTCGCGCAGCATGCATGACCTGTGGCTGATCGTGATCTTCGGGATCGGGGCATTCTTCATGCGCAAGTTCGACTATCCTCTGGCCCCAGCGGTTCTGGCGATCGTGCTTGGCCCCATCGCCGAGCCCACACTGCGCCAATCCTTGTTGCTATCGTCGGGCGATCCGTCGATCTTTTTCACACGACCTGTCTCGGGACCGATCACGGCCATTGCGATCATCTTGATCCTGTTGCCGGCCGTGAAATTCCTCCGCCGCAAACTAGCAGTGGCGGAAAGCTAACCAGCGCTCTAGTTACATACAGGCGGGGGTACCCGCAGAACCAAAGAATGAGAGATACGCGATGCACACAATTGCAGACCTGATCCAACGGCACCCAGATACATCCAATGCCATCGGCGCTCCGGGCCGTGACTGGATGACCTACGGCGACCTCAAATCGCTGTCAGCCGACGTGCGCAAGGCACTCAGGTCGGCTGGCGGTGGCGCCCAAGACCGTGTGGCGATTGTGCTGCCCAACGGCCCCGAAATGGCCGCCGCCTTTATCACCGTGGCACAGGCGGCAACCACCGCCCCGCTGAATCCGGCCTATAAGGAAGAAGAGTTCGCCTTCTACCTCGAAGACCTCAAGGCGCGCGCAATCATCGTTGAGGCAGGCTATGACGGCCCTGCCCTTGCAGCGGCAAAGCGGTTCGGCCTGATCGTTCTGGAACTGACAGCGACCGATCCGGCAGGTTGCTTTACTCTATCGACGGATGCCGACGACGCCGCACCGGACGCGGCACCGACGGCCGACGATATCGCGCTGATCCTGCACACTTCCGGCACAACCTCGCGTCCCAAGATTGTGCCCTTGCTGCAATCGAATGTAGCAGCGTCCGCAGAAAACATCCGCGTGTCTCTCGCACTGACCCCGGATGACTGCTGCCTCAACGTGATGCCGCTCTTCCATATCCCCGGGCTTGTGGCCGCCGTGAGCGCGTCACTTGCGGCTGGTGCCTCGATCAGCTGTGCGCCCGGTTTCGATGCGCTCAAGTTCTTTGGCTGGCTCGATGAAGTCGATCCGTCATGGTACACCGCCGTGCCTACCATGCATCAGGCGCTCCTTGCCCGCGCCGGGCGTAATGCCGACATCATCAAAAAGGCACGCCTGCGCTTCCTGCGCTCGTCCTCGTCCTCCCTGCCCGGCCCCGTGATGAC
>CAXQAV010000072.1:0-3102 GCA_964221795.1 Luminiphilus sp.
CGAGGAACTCAAGGCCGCAGGCCCCATGGTCGATCACGCCACGCGGCTGGAGCACGACCGTTTCGACCAATTTGCGGATCATTTGCTGCTTGTGGATGAGGCGCGCGCGGAGGGTGATCAGGTGGTCGGGGTCTACCGTTTGATGACCCGCGAGATGGCCGAGCGGGCGGGTCAGTTCTACTGTGCGGATGAATATGACCTCGGCCCGTTGATCAACAGTGACCTGCGCCTTCTCGAACTGGGCCGGTCCTGTCTTCATGCCGATTACCGCGGGGGCGCGGGCATGCTGCATCTTTGGGGCGGTCTGGCAAACTATGTCGAAAGCAATCAGATTGATGTCATGTTCGGCGTTGCTTCCTTTCACGGCACAGACGTTCGGCAACTGGCGCAGCCTCTGACTTTGCTCGCGGAAAAGCACGTTGCGCCGCCGCACTTGAGGGTCAGTGCGCAAGGACCGACTGCGGTGCCTCTGGGCCAAGTGCCCGCCGACAAAGTTGACCGGATCGCGGCCGTCCGGCAAATGCCTGCCCTGATCAAAGCTTACCTGCGGCTGGGGGGCACGGTTGGCGAGGGGGCCTTTGTTGACCATGCGTTCAACACCACGGACGTCTGTCTGATCCTGGAACGGGCCGCGATGCGCGGGCTGCAGCAGACCATCTACACACGCGGGAGCCAGCGATGAGCGACACGTGGCACGGTGTTCCCGAACCTCCGCACAGCAGGCTTTCGGCGGCAGATTGGGCGCGGGTTGTCTTGCGGGCTGTGCCGCTGGCCGTCCTTGTGTTCGGGTGTCTCGGGCTTCTGCTTCTGGTGCGGTTCGTCGAGCAGCCGCTCTGCGGAATGCGCAGGCCCGTCACGCCCTATATCACGCAGTTTGTCTGCCGGACGTCTTTTGTCATTCTGGGGATTAGATACGCCTCGGAAGGCACGCCCCTTGAAGTTGCAGGGGCGGTGGTGGCGAACCATGTCTCCTGGCTCGATATTTTCGCTTTGAATGCCCGCAAACGGATCTACTTTGTGTCCAAGTCGGAAGTCGCGGGATGGCCGGGCATCGGCTGGCTTGCACGCGCGACGGGAACCGTATTTATTAAACGCAACCGGCGCGAGGCAACAAACCAGATCGAGGTCTTCCGTCAGAGGCTTGCGGCGGGGCATAAGCTCTTGTTCTTTCCTGAAGGGACCTCAACGGACGGGCTGCAAGTGCTGCCTTTCAAACCCACCCTTTTTGCAGCTTTCTTTGATCCTGCGCTACGGGACACGCTGATGATGCAGGCGGTGACCGTGAACTACCATGCCCCGGAAGGCGAGAGCGCCCGGTTCTACGGCTGGTGGGGCGATATGGAGTTCGGTCCGCACCTGCTGTCGACACTGGCCGCGCGGCGGCAGGGGGCTGTCACAGTGGTCTACCATGCGCCGGTGCGTGTGGCGGACTATCCCGATCGCAAGGCGCTGGCTAGGGCGATGGAGGACACCGTCCGCGCGGGACTAGCCGAGCATCGCGGCGCGTAGCTGCGTGAGGGCTTTGGCGGGAGTGTCCTGTGACCAGATCTCGTCACCGATGCCAAAGAAATCCGTGTGCGGCGCGAGGGCGCGGATCAGGTCGGCGTTGAGCGCCCCTTCTGCGACCACGGGCACTTCGATCATCTGGGACCACCCTTCGAAAAGTTCCAGCGGTGCCTGCCGTCCGTCGCCAAGGGGTGTGGCCCCAACAGGACCGAAACTGACGTAGTCAGCGCCCAATTCGCCCGCTGTCATCCCGTCATGGCGTGAGTCGGTGCAATAGCAGCCGACAATCGCATCGTCACTTAGATTCTTGCGGACCTTGCGGACGCTGCGCGCACCGTCTTGCAGATGCACCCCGTCAAGGCCCAGCCGCTCGACCATCATAATATGGCTGTCGATCACCAGTGCCACATCACGCTCGTGCGTGATCTCGCGTAAGGCATCGGCGGCCTTGCCAATGCGGCTTTCGTCCTTTGTCGCAAGCGCAAGGCGCACACAGGCGACCTCCGTGCTGTCGAGACAGGCCGCGAGCTGCGCGGGAAAACTGGAGAGATCGAATTCCGGCGGGCTGATCAGGTAGATTTGCGGGTGATCTTGCGCGTCTGACATGAGGGCCGTTCCGAATTTGCATTAGGTCCGCCGCTTTTAGCGGGGAAACTTCGGCTTGGCTATGGTGTTTGCGCAGGCATTCTTGCCTTGCGGGTGGGGGCGCAGTATCACCCGGCGACCGCCAAGAACGAGGACGCCATGCCCAGCACCGATCCCCAGCCAGCCTTCGTCCTGATCCGCCCGCAGATGGGCGAGAATATCGGTGCGGCTGCGCGTGGTATGTGGAACTTCGGGCTGGACCGGATGCGCATCGTTGATCCCCGCGACGGCTGGCCCAATCAGAAGGGGGTTGCTATGGCCAGTGGCGCGGGGCGCCTGCTGGATGAAGCGCAGATCTTTCAAGACACGCCGGATGCGATCGCGGATTGCGACTATGTCTATGCCACGACAGCGCGCCCGCGCGGTTTGACCAAGCTGGTGCTGACGCCAGAGGCCGCCATGCAGGACGCCCGCCAGCGGATTGCCGAGGGCCAGAAAGTCGCCGTGATGTTCGGCCCCGAGCGTTCGGGAATGGAGAATGTAGATATCGCGCGCGCCAATGCGATCATCTCTGTCCCTGTGAACCCCGACTTCCCGTCGCTGAACCTTGCGCAATGTGTGCTGCTGACAGGATACGAATGGCGGCGCGAGACCGCGCCTGTCAAAGCGGCGCGCGTGGATGCGGTGGCGGATTGGGCGGAGATCATCGAGATCGAGAAACTGGCCGATCATTACGAGGCGCAACTGGGCGAGGCAGGGTTCTTCTACCCCGAGGCGAAGGCCGAGAATATGAAGATGAACCTCCGCAATCTCTGGTCGCGGATGCCGCTGACGCGAGCGGATGTGCAGATCCTGCACGGGATCATGCGGCAGATGGTGCGCTGGAAGAACAAGGGCTAACCCCACCGATTGCGGCACCCTTACGCTTGCAGCGCCTTCTATGCGGGCATAGGTTCCGCCCCAAGAATACGCGGAGAGCATGATGGCTACGAAACGCTCGATCTTTGAAGA
>CAXQAV010000073.1:0-5424 GCA_964221795.1 Luminiphilus sp.
TGGATCGTTTGAGCGATCAGCGGGCGCAGCCCCGGGCGGGCGCTGCCCGGCGATGCCGGGCGGGACGTATGATCACCGCCACCTCTCCACATCCCCGGGGTGAACCCCGGGCTACATCAGCGCTCCCGTAGGTCGGGGTTCACCCCGACACTCCAGCGCCGGACCACCTCACTACCTCGTCTCCGGTCTCCACCCATCAACGCCCTAACTGTTTCTTCGTCACCTCCCCGGGGCTCTGCCCGCGCAGGGGCTAAAACGGGCCCCTTCAACGCCGCAACCTGTGCCGCCCAAGCCATACACCTGCCATACGCTGTCTGTACGGGGTGCCATACGCCAGTCATACGCTTGCCATACGCGCCACTTTCCGGCGCGGCGATCCGCCCTATCTCCCCCTCATGCGGACCCTCATCCTCGCCCTGACCCTCGCAACGCCCCTCGCGGCCCAAGAGATCGAGACCGACCTCGAACTCGTGCTGCTCGCCGATGCATCGGGGTCCATTGATCAGGACGAGTTGCTCTTCCAGCGCCTCTCCTACGCCGCCGCCATTACCGATCCGGCGGTTGTCGCGGCCATCGAAAACACGCTCTACGGCTCCATCGCCGTCACTTATGTCGAGTGGGCGCAGAACCAGTCGGTCGTCGTCCCATGGACCGTGATCGCCGATATGGACAGTGCCGTCCGCTTTGCCGAAGCACTGGTCGGCCCGCCCCGTCAGGCCTTTGGCCGCAACGCCATCGGCTCTGCGCTGCTCTTCGGGATGGAGGCGATAGAGTTCAACGATATCAGAGGCTTCCGCCGCGTGATCGACTTTTCCGGTGATACGCTCGGCAATACCTACGGGCCACCGATCACGCAGGCCCGTGATCAGGTCGTGGCCAACAACATCACCATCAACGCCCTGCCTATCTTACGCGACGGGCGTGCCTCCGCGATGGACCTGCCAAGGCTCTATGAAGAGAATATCATCGGCGGCCCCATGGCCTTTGTCATGCCCGCCGGCGAAGGGTCAGAATTCACGGATGCTGTGCGCCGCAAGCTGATCCTCGAGATCGCGGGCACCGTGCCGCAGACCGCCTACGCCTCACTCCTGCTGGAGGGTCTGCAGGTAAGCGAGTAGGTCGACGATCGGCTGCGAGGTCAGAATGGGCTGGCCTGTCTCTGATTTCGTCATGATATCAGAGCCTTCAAAGAAATCACCGTAAACCGGCATCATGCTGCCGTGGCTGACCAGAGGGTCGCGCCCGTCGATCCGCATGATCACCCGCTCTGTCGGAAATACCCCCTCATTCTCCGCAGCCAGCATCGTGAGGTCCGCAGGGGCCACCACCAGCGAGGGCGACATCGGCCCGTTTCCGGTCGCACTATTGCCGTGACAGGTCGCACAATAGAACCCGAAAAGCGCCTCGCCCTGCACGGCATCTTGCGCCGCCACTGGCGCGCCCAGCGCCATGGCCAGAAGGAAAGGTATCGTTCGCATTAGCCCACCTCCATGCTTGATTGGTTCAGGCTATGACGGGTCGCGGCGTCCCGCCTTGATGCATATCAACCCCTATCGCAGAACCAGATCGCCCAAAGCCGCACGGATCACACTGTCCGTGTCGTCGCTATCCCCCGAGACAGCCAGACCGACCAGCGCACCCTTCTCGCCACCAAAGGCGCGGGCATAATCCGCCGCCAAGTCGACGGTTTCATTGAAAGATCCCGTGCCCGCCTGCCGCAGCGCAATCGTCACCCCCTGTCCCGGCGGGCCATAGGGCGAACGGATCACCTGCCCGCGGGCGTGGTTGCCGCCAAAGGCATATTGGACAATGCGCACATCCTCATTGCCCAAAAGCGCACGGATGTTGGCCCCCTCCAGCGCGGGCGCCATCGCCTCGGGCACAAAGACGAAATAGAGCGAGATATTGCGGTCATCCCCGCCTTTGAGGCTCAGGTCCGTTGGCGGCACCGACTGGTCCACGGTCCATGTCCACGACGCCCCTGCGGTGCCCCAAAGTTCGCGCGGCACCCGCGTCCATGCAATCGAGACCGCCCCCTCAGACACCAGACCGAGGTTCTGGCCGAAACTGTAATCATTCGAGCTGAACAACGACAAACGCTGCTCCTGCCAGCCATTGGCAAAGCTTACCTGATTGGCGGCGGCAGTTGTGGCAAAGATGGTCAATAGGGCCGCAACGGTCAGGCGCATGGGTTTCTCCCGTGGATCGGATTGCCAACCCATACCCTATCCCTGCTCAGCTGCGCAGCCGCCGACACCAAATGTCACGCGAATGTCAGGCTTGGTTACTGCTGGATGCTTTCCAGATACTCTGCAAGCGCCAGAAGCTGCATCGGCACAGGCGTGCCCAGCCCGTCTTCCTCGACGATGACAGTCGCCCCCATATCGCCCGCCCCGAATTCTGGCATCGCAGCGCTGAAGTGCTCGCCACGGTCCAGCCCGTCGATGGTGCTCATCACCTGATCCGTCGGAAAGACACCGCCATTGCGGGAGGCAATCATCGTCAGGTCAGGCGGCGCGGTTGTCAGCCCCCGTGCCATCGGACCATCGCCCTTGGCATCAAGCCCATGGCAGGAGGCGCAGTTCTCCAGATAGGCCGTGCGCCCGTCAATCGGCTCTTCGACACAGGCCGCAAGACCCAACACCGCAAGAATGACAAAATGAAACCGCATGGCCTGCTCCTTGGTTGTTCTTGGGTTCACCCTAGCAAATTACGGGACAGTCTGTCTTGATCCAAGTCAGACCAAAGCAAGCAGGTAAGCACGAAAATGGCACATCACATCGTCATCATGTTGGCCGCAGGGATCGGCATTCCCGTGTTGGCAGCCCTGAACGCGGCACTCGGGCGGTTTATCGGGTCGCCTGCCGTCGCAGCGGCGGTGCTATTCGTCGTGGCCTTCCTTTGTGCTGCGACAGTTGCCCTGCTGCACAACCCGCAAGCCGCAAGCAAACTGGCCGCAGCCCCGAAACACCTCTTCCTCGCAGGAACGCTGGTGGCCTTCTATGTGCTGTCGATCACATGGATTGCGCCGACAATGGGCTTGGGCAATGCGGTGTTCTTTGTGCTCTTGGGGCAGCTGATCTCGGCGGCTGCGATTGATCACTTCGGCCTTTTCGGCGCACAGGTCTCCGCCCTTAGTGGCACCCGGGCAGCGGGCATCGCTCTAATGGCGCTCGGCGTCTTCGTTACCCAGAAAGCTTGAGCACGAACTCCCAGAGCGCGTCCGGCACGTCCACTTCGGTCATGACCTGCCGGTCAGCACCGGGGATGCGCGCGCCCTCTTGCGCGGCAACAGCTTCTGCCACACGGGCAAAACGGTCGGCGAAACCATAGTGATAGGTGCCGGGGTCCATGAGGATGTAGAACTGGCCCAGATCATGCGGCTTGCCTGTCGCGACCTTCAGACCGGATACATCCAGCGAGTTGACCGAGCCTGTCATCCCCGCCGCCAGCATTTCGGCCATAAGGCCAAAACCCCAGCCTTTGTAACCACCCGCACTGACCAACGCGCCCTTGAGCGCCGCGTCGGGATCGGTCGTCGGTTGACCATCGGCATCGACGGCCCAGCCCAGCGGGATCGCCTCGCCCGCCGCCTTGGCCATCGTGATCTTGCCCAGCGCCACCGCTGAGGTGGAAAAGTCGAAATGCATCAGCGGGCCATCGTCACCCGGCACGGTCATGGCAATCGGATTGGTACCGATCACCGCCTTGTTGCCACCCGGAGGGGCGACGACGGGCGAGGCATTGGTGAACCCGATCCCGATCAGCCCTGCCGCCGCGATCTGTTCGGTGAAATACCCCAGCGAGGTGCAGGTATGGGCATGGGCCACGGCCAGCGTGGCGACACCGTTTTCGAGCGCCGCGGCGACGGCCTCGGGCAATCCTGCGGCAAAGGCAGGCTGGGCAAATCCGAATTTGGCGTCCGTCAGCACCGCCGAGGGGCGCAGGCGCGTGACCTCTGGCGTGACTGTGCCGTTAACGCGGCCCGAGCGCAGCTGGGTGCAGTAGCTCTCAAGGTAATAAAGACCGCAGATCACATTGCCCAAGGCCTCGGCCCGCGCGACGGCTTTGGCCACAGCCGCTGCCTGCATCTCACCCGCGCCATGGGCAATCAGGGCGCTGCGCGACTTTGCTTCGATCTCGGTGACGGAAACTCTCATATGTCCTCCAGCCGTCCGGCAGCAAGGCGAACCTGTCGGTCCATCCGTGCGGCCAGATCAAGGTTATGGGTCGCAATCACCGCGGCCAGCCCTGTGTGGCGGACGAGGTCCATCAACGCCCCGAAGACCCTGTCCGAGGTCTCGGGATCAAGGTTACCCGTCGGTTCATCGGCCAGCAGCAAGGCAGGCTCATTCGCCAGCGCACGACAGAAGGCCACCCGCTGCTGTTCCCCACCTGAAAGTGCAGCAGGGCGATGTGTGGCACGTTCCGCCACACCGACACGGCCCAAAAGCGCCGTCGCGCGCGCCTCCGCCTCTGCGCGGCCCACGCCGTTCGCCAGCTGTGGCAACACGATGTTCTCCAGCGCAGTGAACTCGGGCAGCAAGTGGTGGAACTGGTAGATAAAGCCGACGGTGCCACGGCGCACACCGGTCCACCTGCGATCCGACAGGCCCGCCATGGCCTCGCCCGCAATCACCACCTCGCCCTTGTCCGGCGTGTCCAGCAGCCCCGCGATATGCAGCAAGGTCGATTTGCCCGCCCCCGAAGGTGCCACCAGCGCCACAACCTCACCCGGCGCCACATCAAGGGTCACACCTTGCAGCACCTTCACCTCATTCGGCTTGCCGTGATTATAGGATTTATGCAGGTCGCGCAGCGACAGCGCCGGGTTACTCATAACGCAGCGCCTCCACCGGATTCATGCGCGCGGCGCGGCGGGCGGGGAAAATCGTGATGATCCACGACAGTCCAAGGCTGAGCGACACGGATTTCAGGACATCCACCAGCCGCAACTCCGCGGGCACGTTGTAGATGCCACGGATCGACGGGTCCCAGACCCCGCCACCGGAGACGAAGTTCACAAAGCTGAAAACCGTGTCGATGTAGATCGCAAATAGACAGCCAAGGATCACTCCCATCAGGGTCCCGACCGTCCCGATCCCTGCACCGCAGATAAAGAACACCCGCAGGATCGACCCTTCGGTAAGGCCCATGGTGCGCAGGATCCCCACATCGCGGCCCTTGTTCTTCACCAGCATGATGAGACCGCTGATAATGTTCATCGAAGCCACCAGCACGAGGATCGACAGGATGATGAACATCACGTTGTCCTCGATGGTCAGCGCCCGCAGAAAACGTCCCACACGGTCCTGCCAGCTATAGGCCCACATGCCGGGGCCTGCGGCGTCGGCGATCTCCTGTTTGAGAACCTCGGACTGGTTGAGATCATGCAGAACGATCGCCAGCTCGTCCGCCACCCCG
>CAXQAV010000074.1:0-4132 GCA_964221795.1 Luminiphilus sp.
GTCATGCATGTCGGACAGGGCAGCCGCATGTCTGCGACAGTTTGCGGCTACTGGGCATCGACATGGAAGGTGGCATGGCGGAATACCTCGCCGTGCCCGAGGAAATGCTTTTCGCGGTCCCGGATGAAATGAGCGACCAGATCGCTGCGCTGGTCGAACCGATGGCCGTAGCACAGCGCGCTGTTGAACAGTCTGGCCTTCGGCTGTCAGATCGCGCCACAATTCTTGGTGCCGGGCCGATCGGACTGCTAGTTGCCTTAGCGGCCCGTCAGGCCGGAGCGGCAAATGTCATTGTGTCTGATATTGACCCTTTCCGCCTGTCTCTGGCTGCATCCCTCGGCTTTACAACTGTCGATCTGCGCAACCAGGACATAACCGAGAAGGTTATGGCAGAAACGAACGGCGACGGAGCTGATGTTGTTTTTGAGTGCGCGGGGGCCGAAGCGGCTGCGCGGGACATGACCCGCATCACCCGATCCGGCGGAACAATCTGTCTCGCGTCCCTTCATAAGGCTCCTAGCCCCGTTGCTCTACTGGACATTGCCTTCAAGGAGCTGCGGCTGATCGGATCACGCGTTTATACAAAGGAACAATTCAAACGCAGCATTGAGCTTGCGTCCACCTTGGCCGATGATCTGGAACAGTTGATAACTCGCACTTTACCGCTGAGCGCTGCAAGTTCCGCTTTTGGCCATGTCTCTGACTTACACAAGAACGATGTGAAAGTTTTGATCAACTGCAAGGAGTAATGTCACGATAACTGATCAGTTCTACCCACGAACCGGCACCCCCTGATCTGAGGAGGTGCCGAATTAGGCCGTGTTGACAAAAGGGATTCACAGGCAGGGCTGAACGTGATTCAAGCTGGTATCTGCGATGGAGACCAGCTTGGCACGAGACCTTATGTCGGACGAAGAATGGGTATTCTTTGAGCGTTTCATCCTTTCTGCCCGCGCCCCGAACGGACGCAAACCGGCCAACCACCGGCTTGTTCTTGATGGGATATTCTGGATTGCCCGGACCGGCGCGCTATGGCGCGATCCTATGATGGCGACAGCATCAGGGCGAAGCTGAATGCGCGAAACGTCCTGCCCGTTATCCCAATGCGAAAATCCCGTAAGAAGCTTATCGATGTCGACCGCTCGCTTTACCGCCTGCGCAACCTGGTCGAGCGCTGCTTCAACAAACTAAAGAAGGCCCGCCGCGTGGCAACTCGCTACGACAAAACCATGGAAAGATTCCTGGGCTTCATCGACATTACATCCATCCGGCTTTGGCTCAGACATTTGTCGACATGACCTAAACACGCCGTGGCATCTGAGGGTGATTTGACGTTCAACGCGCTCGCATCATCCAAGGTAGCCACGAACGGCAGCTCAGGGCTCAGACCAGCCCAATGCATCCGCGGCGTGTCCCAAAGAACAGGCGACCTAACAACGGCCATTCAAACTGTCTGAAATTCAGGTGTCAGCGCGGTGCTGATGTCTGGGCTTGGAGGGGAAAACTATACCAAGAGGCCAACTTCCTGCTGTCATCCCGAAACGAAGAGCCTGGAACAAGGGCCGGATCATCGACCAGAAACGGCCACTGTTGCTGAAACAGGTCTGGGCGCTCCGAGCGCGACTCGAACTGGCGGGTAACCTGCGCGATCTTGCGCTGTTCAACGCGGCATTTGATAGCAGGCTTCGCGGATGCGAGTTGGTAAAACTGCCTGAAAGTAATTCACTTTTGGCAGACTGTTGACAACATATAAAATCTGGCGCGCAAGCGTCTTCAGAGCTTACGCGCCAGATCTCCGCGTCATTCGCAGGGACGAATGTCGGCGGGAGGAGAGTTATTTCCTGTTGTGAAAGATGAAACCGATGAAGTTCAGCAGAAGCTGCGCGGCAAGGATCTGGGTGCTTTCGCTGGAATCATAGGCAGGGGCAACCTCGACCAGGTCGATCCCAACGACATCACCGCGCTTGCTCAGCCCCTGCAGAATTTCCAGCACGTCGTAGTAATGGAAGCCACCGTGACTGGGGGTGCCGGTGCCGGGCGCGATTGAGGGGCAGAACGCGTCGATGTCAATAGTCACATAGTAACGCGCGCCTTCGGGGATGCGGTCCAGCACCGCGTCCCTGCCCAGTTTGCGCACCTGGCGCACCGACAGGATGTCGGAGCCGCGCTCGCGGGCGTCGATGTAGCCTTCCTTGGCGGTCGAGGACACGTTGCGGATGCCCAGCTGGGTCATGCCGGAGACGTAGTCTTTCTCAATCGCGCGGCGCATCGGGTTGCCGTGGCCATCGGTGACCCCCTTGCGTTCGTCGACAAAGTCCAAGTGTGCGTCGATCTGAACCACATGAATCGGGCCGTTCTTGGCACAGTCTTCCTTGTAGGCGTTGATGCAGGGAATGTTGATCGAGTGATCGCCGCCAATGGTGACGGGCAGCGCGCCCGCGTTCAGTATCTTCTTCACGCCGTATTCGATATTGGCGTGGCTCTCCTCGGTTTTCGTGTGGATGATGTCGGCATCGCCCAGATCGACGATCCGCACCTCCGCGCCCAGATAGGTGACGTCATCCTCGTGATCATAGGCGCCAGCATGGCCGAAGCTGAACAGCGTCGAGGCCTCGCGCACCGCCCGCGGGCCGAAGCGCGCCCCGGAGCGGAACTGGCAGCCGAAGTCAAAGGGCGCACCCAGGATCGCCACGTCGGCGTCGATGTTGTCCCAATCCTCGACATAGGGTTTCTTGCCGAAGGTGGCGATGCCGACAAAGGGCAGGTTCAGGCGGCCGGATTCGTAACCGTGTGCAGACATGTTGATTCTCCGTTTTTCTCAGCGATAGGCCAGTTCCGGCAGGAACAGGGCGATTTGCGGGAAAGCGACCAGCAGGCCGGTCACGAGCAAGAGGATGACGAGGAAGGGCGGCACGCCTCGCACCACCTCTACAAAGGGGCGGCGGAACACCGCGATCGCGGTGAACAGGTTGCAGCCAAACGGCGGGGTTGCGGCACCGATGGCAACCTGCAGGGTGATCAGCACGCCGACCAGAACCGGGTCGAGGTCGGCGGTTTTGATCATCGGTGCAAAGATCGGCACCAGGATCAGGATCACCACAATCGAGTCCACGAACATGCAGCCCACGAAAAAGGCGACGTTCACAGCCAGCAGCGTCATCAGCGGCCCGGCCTCATCCAGGCCCAGTGAGGCGATGATTTGCTGCGGCACTTGGGCAAAGCTCAGCGTCCAGCTGAAAGCCGCGCCCGCCGCGATCAGGATAAACACCACCGAGGTAATGGCGCCGGTCGACAACGCAATATCCCACAGGTCGCGCAAGCGGACCGAGCGGAAGATCAGCACCTCCAACACTGCCGCATAGAGCACGCAGATCGCGGCCGCTTCGGTCGGCGAAAACACCCCGCCATAGATGCCGCCCACGATGATCACCGGGAATCCCATCGGCCACAGCGCGCGGCGCATGGCGGTGAAACGCTGGCCCCAGCCCTCGCGCGGCAGCACTGGAATGTCATGGCGGTAGGCGTAGGCCATGCAATATGCCGAAAACAGCACCACGATCAGCAGCCCCGGTACGATGCCTGCGATGAACAGCTGCGAAATCGAGGTGCCCGAGACCACACCATAGATGATCATGCCGATGGAGGGCGGGATCAGATAGGCCAAGTCCGCGGCATTGACGATCAGGCCGATGGCAAAGCTGTCCTTGTAGCCGGACATCAGCATTCTGGGCCGCATGGCACCGCCGACCGCCACCACAGTTGCCTGGGTCGAGCCGCAGACCGCGCCGAACAGCGCACAGGCCGAGGTAACGGAAATCGCTAGGCCGCCCTTGATATGACCCATGAAGCTCATCACTACGTCGATCAGCCGGTTGGCGGAATGGCCGCGGGTGATTATGTCGGCGGCCAAGATGAACATAGGCACCGCAATCAGCGCGGCAGGCTTCACGCCGCCGATCATCTGCTGGATCAGGATCTGCATGTTCATGGATGGGAAGTAGACGAGGAAGCCCAGCACCGCGGCCGAGATCAGCGGCATCTTCATTGGGAACCCTGCCAGCAAGAGCAGGATCATCACGGCAAGCATCAGTTCGGTCATTGCTTTTCCTCCCCGCGCTGGGTCTCTTCACCA
>CAXQAV010000075.1:0-8000 GCA_964221795.1 Luminiphilus sp.
GCGCGCGGGCATGGTCCAGAGGTTTTCGCCGTCGATCTGAATGGTGCCGCTGCTGGGGGACTGAAACCGGTAGAGCAGGCGCAGGAGGGTGGATTTGCCGGCTCCGTTGGGGCCGACCACGCCAAGGACACGACCTGCGCTGACCTCGAAAGACGTCGGGTGCAGGATAAATGGTGCCTTCTTGCGGGGGCGCCAGCTGACGCGTTCGACGGAAAGATGTGCACCGCTCATGACGCCAGTACCTTGCTGTCTTCGATGGCGATCATCGCGGCGGGCACGCGGGCGAGTGTGTTCTTGCGCAGCTTGCCGGGGCGATCGACCGAGGAACACCAGCCGTCATGCAGCACCGCATATTGGCGGGCAAAGTCGACCAGATCGTCAATATCGTCTTCGGGGGTGATGTCGCCGAAAAGATACGTGGCCTTCTGGGTGCCGTGATAGGCGACCGTGCAGGGGCGGTCGCAGCCTGCCATGCAGGCGACGCCCGAGATGGCAAAGTCTTCGGCAATGCTGTCACCTGCCGCCGCAATCGCCTTGCGCAGTTTTTCGATCAATTCGTATCCGGGCCGGCAGTCCGAGCCCTTATGCCTGCAGGATGTGCAGACCGTGATACGGTGTCTGGTTGTCCGGTCCATGTCGCCCTCCGCGATACTGCGGGGGCAGATTGGGCATGTCGTGCGAGGCGTGAGCCGCATTCACCATCATGATCTCCATTCCAGGCACCCCGCCCGGTGTGAGTTAACGTCTTGATGGCAGGTCTCCTGACTTGCGGGTCACAGCTCTCCCGATCCTTCCCGGGCCGTTTGGCCCAGTGGTGATCTTCGGGGTCGCTCTCCGCTCACAGTTGCGGGGGCAGTCACGGTTTTGGCGCCCTTGAGGCTGTTCCTCACCGTATTCCCTTTTCATCCCGCACGCTTTTTCGCCGTCCGGGAACCATCGACCACCATCTTGGCGATTCCGGTGATCTGGTCAAGGTGCGAAGGCGTCACCTCATGCGGCAAATGCGGTGACGTTGCTGGACAGGAGGCCGCCGCCCGTGTCATTGCCGCTGTGGGTTTGCTGCGAAAGGGTCTTGCGATGTCATCACGAAATGCCGTGCTGCACCTCTTCAGCGGCAAGATCGCCTCGGGGAAATCCACGCTAGCCCGCACGCTGGCTGACGCACCTGCGACGGTCCTGATTTCGGAGGATGCGTGGCTCTCCGCGCTCTTTGCCGATCAGCTCAAATCAGGGAAGGACTATCTGCGCTGTTCGGCGAAACTGCAGACGGTGATGGGGCCGCATGTCGCGTCACTCCTGCGCGCAGGTGTTTCTGTCGTGCTGGATTTTCCGGCGAACACTGTCGATCAGCGCGCATGGATGCGTGATCTCGTTGCCCAAGAGGGGATCGTGCATCAGATGCACCTGCTGGATCTGCCGGATGAGCAACTCGTGGAGCGCTTGCATCAACGCAATGCTTCCGGAGAGCATCCCTCTCAGGTCTCAGAAGAGATGTTCAGAAGGTTTTCTGTGGCCTTTGTCCCCCGTCGCCGGACGAGGGGTTCGACGTCGTCACACATTAGGCGTCTTCGAGGATCATATCCGACGCCTTTTCGCCTATCATAATCGCAGGCGCGTTGGTGTTGCCCGAGACAATCTCTGGCATGATTGAACAGTCGGCCACCCGTAACCCCGTGATGCCATGCACCCGCAGACGTGCATCGACGACAGTGTCCTTGCCGTTGCCCATCTTGCAGGTGCCTGTGGGGTGATAGATCGACGCGGTGTTGTTACGGGCCCAGTCGAGTGTCGCCTCGTAGTCGTCCATCGGGAGCGATTCCTTGGGGCGATATTCCTCGATGATCTTGCTGGTCAGCGGCGCGTGACGCGCGATGGTCCGTGCGATATTCACGCCCGCTACGACAGTCCGGCAATCTGTCTCGGTCGACAAATAGTTCGGGATGATCTTGGGATAGGTCCGTGGATCATTGCCCGCGAGCCTGATCTCGCCGCGGCTTTCAGGCCGCAACTGGCAAACCGACATTGTGAAGGCCGAGAATCTGTCCGCACCCTTGCCGGGGTTCTCGGCAGAGAGTGGTTGGACGTGGAATTGGATGTCGGGTGTTTCGACATCCTCGCGGGTCTTCATGAAGCCGGTGGCAAGGCTTGCCGCCATGGTCATTGGGCCGGAGCGGAACATCAGGTATTTCAGCCCGATCCGTGCCTGCCCCCAAAGGGTGCTGACCTCGTCATTCAGCGTCGGTTCGTTGCATTTGTAGACAAGGCGGGCCTGCAGGTGATCCTGCAGGTTCTTGCCCACACCTTGCAGATCCTGCACCACGTCGATGCCATTCTCGCCAAGCTGTGCTGCCTCGCCGATCCCGGACAGCATCAGGATCTGCGGCGAGTTGATGGCCCCGCCCGAGAGGATGATTTCCTTGCGGGCCTTGACCGTCTGTAGGGTGCCGCTGCGATCAGTGTAGGTGACTGCAGTGGCGCGCTTGCCTTCGATCACGACCTTTTCGACCGGCGCATGGGTGATGATCTGCAGGTTGTCGCGCGACTTGACGGGGTTGAGATAGGCAACGGCCGCACTGCAGCGGCGGCCGTTCTTGGCGGTCAGTTGGAAAAAGCCAACGCCTTCCTGCTCTGCTCCGTTGTAGTCGGGATTAAAGGGATAACCTGCGGCCTGTGCTGCAGCGACCCATGCATCGGTGATCGGACGCTGGATGCGCATATTCGAGACCGAGAGTGGCCCCTGATCGCCGTGGAATTCGTCCGCACCGCGCTCGTTCCGTTCGGCCCGTTTGAACAAAGGCAACACATCGTCCCAACCCCAGCCGGTATTCCCCATCTGGCGCCAGCGGTCATAGTCCTGTGGCTGGCCGCGCACATAGAGCAAACCATTGAGCGAAGAAGACCCGCCCAGCACCTTGCCGCGCGGCCATTCGATCGAGCGACCGTTGAGGCCCGGGTCGGGTTCGGTTTTGTAGCACCAGTCCACCGAAGGATTGTGAATCGTTTTGAAATATCCGACCGGAATATGAATCCACGGGTTCCAATCGCGCCCGCCAGCTTCAAGTAGAATCACCTTATTCTGCGGGTTCGCACTGAGTCGATTGGCCAGCACGCAGCCCGAAGACCCTGCCCCTACAACGATAAAATCGGCTTCCACGATCACTTTCTCCCTGTTTCGAGAAAAAACTCTATGCAGAACGCTTCGACTATACTAGGGTTTTTTTGAAACAAATAGTCTCAATAATCGACAACATGGGCTCGGAACTGCTGAACGTTTTCAACAAGGGCTTTGCCCTGCTTGCGATGCCGCTCTTCATCCTCACGGGTGACCTGATCAACCGTTCGGGGATCGCACGGCGCCTGTCCGATTTCGCCTACTCCTGCCTTGGCTGGCTGCGTGGCGGTCTGGCGATGGCGGCGATTGGCGCTTGCGGACTTTTCGCGGCTATCTCGGGGTCGAACTCGGCTACGACAGCCACGATCGGTTCGATGTTGCATCCCGAAATGACCAAAGGCGGGTACGACGAACGCTTCTCGGCGGCGACAGCAGCCGCTGGCGGTACTGTCGGCATCATCATCCCGCCGTCGATCATCTTCATCGTCTACGGCTTCTTGATGAACCTGCCGATTTCCGACCTCTTTATCTCGGGTATCCTGCCCGGTGCGCTGATGGTTGTCGGAATGCAGCTTGCCTGCTGGATCATCTGCCGGATGAACGGCTGGGGCTATCTGATCCCGCTGCAACTGAACCGCGTGTTGAAGACGGCTTTCGGCGCTTGGCTCGGCTTCTTTGCCATCGGTCTGGTTCTGTGGGGTATCTACACCGGTAAGTTCTCGCCGACCGAGGCTGCAGGTGTGACCGTGGGCTTCTGCATCATCGCGGGCCTGCTCAGCTACCCGATCAACAAGATCATGAAGAACAGCCCCGAAACTCCGGTCGAGCAAAAGGGCTGGTCCGAGATGTTTGTGGTTGAAGGCTTCAAGGTTCAGGAAATCCCATCGATCGTTGTCCGGTCGGCACAGATCTCGGGCATCCTAGCGCCGCTGATCGCGATCTCGGTTGTGATGCAGCAGATTCTGTCGCTCTTGGGTGCACAGGCGGTGATCGGAGACTTTGTGACGTCAATGGGGGGCTATTACGCGGTTCTCTTCACAGCCATGGTGATCGTGTTCTTCTCCGGCATGGTCCTCGAAAGTTTGCCCGTGACGATCATTCTGGCTCCGATCCTCGCGCCGATTGCCGTATCTGCTGGTGTCGATCCGATCCACTTTGCGGTGATCTTCCTTGTGGGGGCATCGATCGGGTTCATCACTCCGCCTTATGGTTTGAACCTTTACGTGGCTTCTGGCGTGACAGGTGTTCCATACTTCCGTTTGCTGCGTTACATCGTTCCCTACCTGATCGCTCTGATCGCGGTATGGATTTTCGTAGCAATGGTTCCGGCAACAGCTTTGGCCCTGCTACCCGCAAGATAACGGATGGCGATGGCTGACGACGAGAACGAGGGCTCCGGCCAAATCCCGACGAACCTCCGGCTCTTGATGCTGCTGGAGGAAGTCGCGAAGGTCGGGGTCCCGGTGACCCCCGTGGTCGTGAACGAGGCTATGGGCCTGCCCAAGCCGACAATTCACCGGCTTTTTGCCACCGCTGAGGCCGAGGGGTTCCTGCAGCGGGATCTTGACGGGCGGTCTTACAGCCCAGGGCGGCGGATGCGTCTTCTCGCGAAGAACACGCTCTCCTCCGAGCGCATCCGCACCGTCCGCGTCGCCGTCATGCGGACCTTGGCATTGCGGGTCGGCGAGACCTGCAATCTTGCCATCCCCGAACGCGAGGGCATGTTATATCTCGACCGTGTGGAAACACATTGGCCACTGCGCATCCAGCTGCCCGTCGGCACGCAAGTGCCGTTCCATTGCACGGCAAGTGGCAAGATGTATCTGTCCTCTTTGCGCAGTGACTATCTGGACCGTTTCTTGCGTAGCTATGATCTTGAGCGGCTCACCGAACACACGATCACCGAACCTGAAGTCCTGAAAGCGGAACTTGCCAAAGTCCGCGAGCGTGGCTTTGCCACCGATGACGAGGAATTCATGGCCGGTATGACTGCAATCGCCGTGCCTATTCTGGATCACCGCGGACGGCTTTTGTCGACTTTGTCCATCCATGCGCCTGAACAGCGCCGGACCGTACCCGACCTCATCGCCAATCTCGAAGCGTTGCAGGAGGCCGCGGCGGAACTGGCAGAAGTTGTCTCGCAATAGCTGATTGACGTCGTCTGATTTGGCAACCAGACCTGCACGCTCGCGCACAAGAAGCCTATTTTTGCATTCATCCTAGCCAAATCAGTGCTGCAAGTGCATAATTTCTCCAGCCAAACCCTCGGGAGCGAGCATCAAGAAAATGACAGTGTCACTTGCAGTGCCAAAGTTCAGGTCGTGCGACGACTGTCCGATCCGCTACAATGCGGTCTGTTCGCGATGCGAGCCAGACGAACTCAAAGAACTCGAACAGATCAAATACTACCGGTCCTATGCAGCCGGTCAGACGATATTTTTCGCGGGTGATCCTCTGGAATATGTCGGATCAATCGTTTCCGGCGTGAGCAGCCTGACGCGCACGATGCCTGATGGCCGTGTGCAGATGGTAGGTTTGCTGCTGCCCGGTGACTTCATGGGCCGGCCGAACCGCGACACTATCGATTGCGATGTTATTGCCGAAACCGATGTGATGCTGTGCTGTTTCCGGCGCAAGCCCTTTGAACGGCTGATTGAAGATACCCCCCATGTCGGCCAGCGCCTGTTGGAAATGACTTTGGACGAGCTTGATGCCGCCCGCGAGTGGATGCTTGTTCTGGGCCGCAAAACCGCTCGCGAAAAGATCGCCTCGCTCCTGCATATGATCGCTACGCGGATGGCGTCCCTGACGCCGGGCGAGACTGACGAGGCGACGTTCACCCTGCCGATCACCCGCGAGACGATGGCGAATTATCTCGGCCTGACAATCGAGACCGTCAGCCGCCAGATGACGGCCCTGAAGAAAGAAGGGTTGATCGCCTTTGACGAACGCCGCGATATCCGAATTCCGGATCTAGCAGCACTCAAGGCCGAAACGGGCGAAGACTTCTAGTTTTCCGCAGTCACCGCGACATCAGGATCGGGATGTCTGCACGCTCGAGCAGACTGCGGGTTGCGCCGCCAAAGACAGCTTCGCGCAGCCGCGAATGCCCGTAGGCCCCGCTGACGATCAGTTGCGCGCCGACCTCTTTGGCCCGTTTCAGAAGTGTATCGCAGATCGGTGTGTCCGATTTCGGCAGGACCGCGACTTCTGCGCGGGTCCCGTGCCGCATCAGGTATTGTGCCATGGCACCGCCAGGATCGGACCGTTCCGCACTATGCTGCGGCGGGTCGATGATACAGATATCGGCCACATCTGATTCCTCCAGCAGCGGAAGCGCCGCGCGAGCGGCGGCAAGCGCTTCGGCACCGTCGTTCCATCCCAAAAGAACATGGCCGCCCGCATCTGGCGCTTTGCAACCTTTCGGGATCATCAGCACGGGACGCTCTGCGGCAAAAAGGCAGGCTTCGACCAGCGCGGCTGTCTCTGGGTTGTCCTGATAGGGGCGGGGGAGAACTACCAGATCCGAGAATCGCAACTTGCGGGCCAGAAAGCCGGTAAGCGCGGGCCCCTGAACCGTTGCGCTGTGACTTGCCCATACGGAAAATTCGCCATGCATCCGGTCTTCGAGCCAGGCTTCGATCCTGGCGCGCTGTTCGATGGCATCGCGGGTCTGTTCGGCGATCATCAGGGCCTCGGCGCCGGCAAAGTAGTTGTTTGTCTCGGTATGACTGATGGTGACGATATAGATATCGAGATGGGCCCCAAGACGGCCAGCAAGCGTAATTGCCGCATCAAGGCCCTCGGTCGAGTGGTCGGTATCGGTCAGGATTGTTGCAATGATCTTATATGACATGCTTGCCATTTCCCAGTTCGGTCTCGCGATAGGGCGATCGTTCGCGCAAAACCGCTCCTCCTAATGAGGTATCGCAGGCATTGGCCCGACGCGTATTGATCCAAGTCAATTCTGCCGTTGATCCACATCAAGGAAGGCACGTGCCCGAGATTCCATAAGCGACCGCATAAGTAGCTGTCGGACCCATCTGTGATCCGGCAAAAGAAGGGGATCTCTTATGGGGAACTATGTGAAGCTGGTTGCGCTGGGGCTGATAACGCTCTTTGCCGCAATGGCAGCGAACTGGGGGCGTGATCTTGCGTATATCGTGCACGCCATCATCATCATGGCTGTCTCGGCGTTCATGTTCGTGCGGGTTCTGCGCAACATGGACAAGCCTGTCTATGCCACACCGAAAGGTTACATGGATGACGTCATCCGTGCCGGTGTTATCGCGACAGGGTTCTGGGGAGTTGTCGGATTTCTGGTCGGGGTGGTGATTGCCTTCCAGCTGGCTTTTCCGCAGCTGAATTTCCAACCACTCGAACCGTTCGGCAATTTCGGCCGCTTGCGTCCGCTGCACACCAGTGCGGTGATTTTCGCGTTCGGGGGCACCGCGCTGATCATGTCGACCTTCTACATCGTGCAGCGCACCTGCGGTGCCCGTCTGTGGGGTGGCAATCTTGGTTGGTTCGTCTTCTGGGGCTACAACCTCTTTATCGTGCTGGCCGCGACCGGCTATCTGCTGGGGGCCACACAGGGCAAGGAATATGCCGAGCCTGAATGGTATGTGGATATCTGGCTGACGATTGTCTGGGTCGCCTTCCTCGCCGCTTTCCTGGGGACGATCTTCAACCGCAAGGAAAAGCACATCTACGTCGCCAACTGGTTCCTGCTGAGCTTTATCGTCACTGTGGCGATGCTGCATCTGGTCAACAACATCTCGATCCCGGTGAGCATCTGGGGCAGCAAGTCCGTGCAGGTCTTCTCAGGCGTGCAGGATGCGATGGTGCAGTGGTGGTATGGCCACAACGCTGTGGGCTTCTTCCTGAC
>CAXQAV010000076.1:0-19012 GCA_964221795.1 Luminiphilus sp.
CCGGAATTTCGATCTTTTCCTGATCTTCGTCTACTTCAGGCTCCTGACGCAGCGCAGTGATCTGAGGCTGGGTGCGCGACGGTTGCGCCCCTGCGTCGGCCTGCGCGCCGGTCATCCGGTTGATCAAGGAATTGATCCCGAAGCGCGGTTTTTCTGCACTTGCAGCAGGGGCTGCGGCATGGGCCTGCGGCTGCGGACGCGGGTCGGCCTTGGGCACGCGATTGACGGCCGCCTGCAGGCGGGCCAGCGCCTCGGGCGTTGGTGTTCCCGGTGCAGCTGCAGCGCGCGGTGCAACGAAGCTGTCGGGCTCGGCCAGCTTAGGCTCTGGGCGTGGCTGGTAGGCAGGAGGTGGCAGATCGTCGGCAGCCTGCTGCGGGGCGGGCTGTGGCGCGGGCTGCTGCGGCGCTGTGTAGGCGGCAGCTGGCTGCTCTGCCACGGATTCGAAAAGCGATGGTTCCTGTGGCGCTGCCGCAGGTGCCTGAGCGGCGACAGCAGGCGCTTCGGCAACAGGTTCCGGCTTGACCTCTGGCGTTGCAGGGGCAAGCGGAGCGGCCATCGAGCGGCGTGGCACAGGTGTTTCCGCAACGCCTGCAACAGCGTCGATACCAGTTGCAACCACCGAGACACGCATCCGGCCTTCCATGCCGGTATCGAGCGTCGAACCCACGATGATGTTGGCGTCGCCATCGACCTTTTCGCGGATCTTGTTTGCGGCTTCGTCCAGCTCAAACAGTGTCAGGTCGTAGCCACCGGTGATGTTGATCAGAACGCCCTTTGCGCCCTCGAGCGAGATCTCGTCTAGCAGCGGGTTGGCAATCGCTTTTTCAGCGGCCTGAATGGCGCGGTTCTCGCCCTCGGCCTCGCCTGTGCCCATCATCGCCTTGCCCATTTCGTCCATCACGGCGCGAACGTCGGCAAAGTCGAGGTTGATGAGGCCCGGACGGACCATCAGGTCGGTCACACCTTTGACACCTTGATAAAGAACATCGTCAGCCAGTGCGAAGGCTTCGGTGAAGGTGGTGTTCTCATTGGCCAGACGGAAAAGGTTCTGGTTCGGAATGATGATCAGCGTATCGACGACCTTTTGCAGCGCTTCGACGCCGGCCTCGGCCTGACGCATGCGCTTGGCCCCTTCGAACTGGAAGGGCTTGGTCACAACGCCGACAGTCAGCACACCCCACTCACGCGCAGCCTGCGCGATGATCGGAGCCGCACCTGTGCCGGTGCCACCGCCCATACCGGCAGTGATAAAGCACATATGCGCACCGGCCAGATGATCGACGATCTGTTCGATGCTTTCCTCGGCTGCCGCCGCACCCACACTGGCGCGGGCGCCTGCACCCAGACCTTCGGTTACTTTCAGACCCATCTGGATTTTCACCGGGGCCTTCGACTGCGCGAGCGCCTGCGCGTCGGTGTTCGCCACCACAAAGTCGGTCCCGTCGAGCTGTTGCTCGATCATGTTGTTCACGGCGTTACCGCCAGCCCCGCCCACACCAAAAACCGTGATGCGTGGCTTCAATTCATCATGCCCGGGAAGGGAGAGATTCAATGTCATAACTAGATCCGCCTGTTTTTATCAAACGCCCGTGCCCCCGGGCTTTTGCTGCCTGTTGAGACTCACAATAACCAAGTGATGCCGAAAGGTCACGATAAAAACAAGAAATCGCCACCAAATCTGGACAGATTGTTTCGGCGTTCTGCCGGATTTCGGAGGATTGGCAATATCTTGCGTATTACCAGTTATCCTTGAACCATTTCACGGCCTGTTTGAACGACCGCGCAGGGTAGCGGTCGGCGGGAATTTCGAAGTCCCACCACTCGTCCTGGGGATTCGCCGCAAAGAGCGTCAGACCCACAGCGCTCGAGAACGCCGGACCGATCGCGGCCTGAGGCAGACCCTGAACACGCAGGGGGCGACCCAGACGCACCTGCTGACCGAGGATCTTGCTGGCCAGCCCATCAAGGCCGGGGATCTGGCTGCCGCCACCTGTCAGAACGATCTGCTGGCTTGGCAGATGCTCGAACCCTGCTGCATCAAGGCGCAGGCGGACTTCTTCGAGGATCTCTTCAACACGCGGACGCATGATGCCGATCAGCTCGGCGCGGCTGACCGTGCGGCGGTCGTGTTCCCAATCGCCGGTGTCGCCACCGATCTCGATCATCTCGCGGTCGTCCATGCCGGTGGCCACGACACCTCCGTAGAAGGTCTTGATCCGTTCGGCGGTTGCCCCCGGAATTTGCAGCCCCATCGAGATATCCGACGTCACATGCTCGCCACCCATGCGCACACTGTCGGCGTAAATCATGTGCTTTTTCATAAAGACCGAAATGCCGGTCGTGCCGCCGCCAAGGTCGATACAGGCCGCACCAAGTTCCTGCTCGTCCTCCACCAGCGATGACATGCCCGAGACATAGGCAGACGACGCAATGCCTGCGAGTTCCAGATCGCAGCGCTTGATGCAGTAGAACAGGTTCTGGATCGCCGTCATATCGACGGTCAGCATGTGCATATCGCAGGTCAGCGTATTGCCGATCTGCCCGCGCGGATCGGCAAGGCCGGAGCGGTGATCAAGGGCGAAATTCACCGGCTGCGCGTGCAGGACTTCGCGGTCTGCGCCATAGTCGGGCACATCACAATTCGCCATGACCTGCGAGATGTCCTGCTCGGTCACCATGCCGCCGTGGATATTCAGTGTGCCATCCAGACCGTAAGAGCGCGGGCGCGCGCCCGAGAGGCAGGCAATCACGTGATCGACACGGACATTCGCCATCTTCTGGGCCGCCTGCACTGCCGTGCGGATCGCGCGCTCGGTCTCCTGCATGGCGTCGATTTCACCGAAACGGACCCCGCGCGAACGGGTTGTCGCGGCACCGATCACACGGAACTGGGACTGGCCAGCCAGAGAGCCGACGCCGTCTGCGCCGCGGAACTGCTCTGGACCATCAAACCGCAGCACCAGACAGGCGATTTTGGATGTGCCCACATCCAGAATGGCCACCACTCCGCGCTGCATTGCTGCCTTGCGCATCTGCCGCATCGCCCTTTGGCTATCGTATACGTCGCCCATTTTTGCCCACCTCAGTTATTATTATCGTTGTCAGCCGTCACACGGCGCAAAGCCACCGCTGCCTCTTCGTTCATCCGGACTGTTGGCCGGTTCGCATTGCGCAAATCCACCACCGAGATATCGCGCGCCAGAAGGTCCTGTGCGTCATTCAGGGCCAACACACGGTCGAGTGCTGCCACCGCCCCGTCGCTTGGCAGCATGATGCGCTGGTCGCGGTCCAGCACCAGATCCCAGCGCCGCTCGCCCATGCGGACCAATCCGCGCACGCGGTCCAGCAGCGGCGATGCGGTCGCAAAGAGCGCCAGCGCCTCGACGGTGTTCTCTTCCGCGCCCTCGCCCGCGATCAGCGGCAGGTCCGAGCGTTCTGCACGTGCCGCGAGCGTGCCGGAGTTGATGCCCTCCGCATCAATCAGGCGCAGCAACGTGCCGTCACGCCAGACGGCCACCGGCACACGGGGCGTCAGGTTGATTTCGAGTAACCCGCTCTGCCCCACACGCAGGCTCGCGGATTTGACAGGGTCGAGCGCCTCGATCTGGGCGCGCATCTCGTCAAGGTCGAGATCGAACGACGACAGAGGAAACCCCGGCGGCAGGAAGGCTTCGACCGCTGCCGTGATCTGCGCATCGCCACCCTCGATCCGCGCGCCGCGCACCATGAACTGGGGCCGTTCCTCGAAATCGCGACGGGCCTCGGCGATGGTCTGCGAAAGAAACGCACGGTTCTCCGGTTTGGAATACCAGGACCCCGCAATCGCCGCGATAATCAGGAGCGGCACCCCGATGCGGACCGTCCCCCGAAACCCGGGTGTCAGCATCAACCGCTGTAGACGGTAGCCCATCCGCGACGGCGCGGGATCTCGCGGAATGGCCTCGGGCTGCGGACGGCGGATCAGCGGTCGCATGACGCCTCCTCGACCAATTGGCGGCAGAGCTGCGGAAAACTGATGCCCACATGGGCCGCCTGTTCGGGCGTCAATGATGTCGGCGTCATGCCGGGCTGCGTATTCGTTTCCAGCAGGATCAACCCGTCAAGACCGCGGCTTTCGTCCCAGCGAAAGTCAGTGCGGCTCAGGCTGCGACAGCCCAGCACATTATGCGCGCGGACAGCGTAGTCCATGCAGGCGTTAAAAATCTCGGCAGGAATATCTGCAGGCAGAACATGGCGCGACCCGCCGGGAGCGTATTTCGCGTGATAGTCATACCAGCCATCCGTGATAATATCGGTCACGGTCAGCGCGCGGTCACCCAGTACGGTCACGGTCAGTTCGCGACCGGGTGCATAGGTTTCGACCATCACTTCGTCGGGCATATCCTCGGAAAGTTGCGGTGGAGCGTTTGCCGCCTCGTCAACGATGTAGATGCCGACGCTGGACCCTTCGTTATAGGGCTTCACCACGTAAGGTGGCGGCATCACATGGGCGCGGCGCACGTCATCGGCCTTTGCGATAATGCTGTCGACCACAGGCAGGCCCACCTTACGGTAGGCGTCTTTGGTGCGCTGCTTGTCGAGCGCAAGGGCCGAGGCCAGAATGCCGGAGTGTGTGTAGGGGATGCGCAGCCATTCTAGAACGCCCTGCACCGCACCATCCTCGCCCCAGCGACCATGCAGCGCGTTGAAGGCAGCATCCGGTTTGATTTCGAGCAGGCGCGCGGCAATATCGGGGCCTGCATCGACCTCGATCACTTCGCATTCTGCTGCCCGCAAAGCCGCTGCACATTCACGGCCCGTGCTGAGCGAGACTTCGCGCTCGGCCGAGGGGCCGCCCATAAGGACAACAACTTTCGGGTTCGCCCTGCTCGACATACCCAACCGCCTCTTACACGGGTCTTTGCGACCCTTTGTTCTTTGGTGACCTGCTCTTCAGATCTGGGCCTTTTGCGGCCCTTATTGTGCGGTGTCTGCGTCCTTGCGAATACCGACCCGCATGATTTCCCACACTAGCTCAATGCCTTGGGAATCGTAAACCTTTTTCCGCACCAACTCGCCCAGATCTTCGAGGTCGGCCGCCGTCGCCCCGCCCGCGTTCGTGAGGAAGTTCGAGTGCTTTTCGTTCATCACTGCACCGCCGATACGCGCGCCGCGCATCCCTGCGTTGTCGATGACCTTCCACGCCTTGAGATCATGGACGTCATCAACGCGTCCGGTCGATGAAAAACCCGCAGGATTCTGGAAGGTTGAGCCTGCTGTACGGTCCTTCGTCGGCTGCGTTTCATCGCGCTTGGCAAGCTGATGGGCCATGCGCTGATGCAGCGCTTCAGGCTCACCCGCGGGTGCTTTGAAACGGGCTGCAACGACCACAGCGCCTTCTGGAAGGTGGCTTTGGCGGTAGGCAAGGCTCAGCGCATCTGCGGGGAGGTCTGTGACGGTCCCGTCGCGCAGCACCACTGTCACCGCCTGCAACAGATCCGCGACATAGCTGCCATAGCATCCGGCATTCATACAGACCGCGCCGCCAATGGTACCCGGGATCGTGCGCAGAAAAGTCAGGTCCAGCCCCGCATCAGCCGCCTTGCGCGCCACATGCGCATCAAGGGCAGCGGCGCCTGCGTTGACAGTATCGCCTTCGATCTCGATACCGTTGAACCCCCGCCCCAAGCGGATCACCACACCGCGCATACCGCCGTCACGGACGATGAGGTTACTGCCCACACCCATAGGAAAGACAGAAACTTCTGCAGGCAGGGCAGCGAGAAAAGCCGAGAGATCGTCAAGATCGGCGGGCTGGAACAGGACCTCGGCGGGACCGCCAACACGCATCCACGTCAGATCGGCCAGCGGGCGATCCGGTGTCAGTGTGCCGCGTGTCTGGGGAAGCGCCCTCATGTCCTGCCTTTGTCTGCTGTGCATCAAATCTGTTCGGCAATCACTTACACCAAGGCATCCGAAACAAAAAGTCGAACCGCCTGAATTGACGTCACAGTGCCCGATCATCCCTCTTTCGCAGCATCCAACCCAAGACGCCACCTGCCATGCATCCCAGCAGCGCGGGCAGCAAAAGCAGCATCGCAAGCCCCATCGCCTGCACCGGATCGACGCCAAAGGGCCGCCCGGCCGCAAATATGGTGACCGCCAATGCCCCTCCGATCACGCTCCCGATCGTCAAGGCAAGGCCACCGCGCCCGCCCCGCACAAGCTGCGTCAGCCAGACAAACGGAATACCCGCCGCGGCCAGCATGATCGCAAAGATAGTCAGTTCAGCCATGCCCCTGCCCGATCCGCGCCTTAAGCCAACGCCAGAGAAAATAGACAGGCCAGCGCAGCACCAAACCGCCAACGGCAAGCCCCAGCAGACCCATCCAGAGCCCCTCGTTCCAGAATATCCAGAACAGCGCAGGAAGGCCCAAGGCCATCAGCACATAGGCCCGCCGCCAGTGATTATCGCGCGACGGGATCACCGCCATGACAAAGGCCAGAACGACCCACGCCCCTATCAGCAACCAGCCAGAGATCATCCGGCCAGTTTTGCAGGCAGCGCATTTGCCCAAGCGCTGATCGTGCCCGCTCCGAGGCAGACGACGATGTCGCCCGGTTTCGTCTGCTCGACCACCAGCTTGGCCAGATCGTCCTCGCTGTCGACGATGCGCGCATGGCGGTGCCCATGACGGATTAACCCTGCGACCAGATCACGGTGGGTGGCGCCTTCGATCGGCTCTTCGCCTGCGGAATAGACCTCGGAAATGCCGACCACATCGGCGTCATTGAAGCAAGCGCAGAACTCCTCGAAGTGATGCGACAGGCGTGTAAAGCGGTGTGGCTGATGCACGGCAATGACACGGCCATTGGTCGCGCGGCGCGCGGCCTTGAGCACGGCGGCAATCTCGACCGGGTGGTGGCCGTAGTCGTCGATGATCGGCACACCGTTGACTTCACCCACCTTGGTAAAGCGGCGGTTGACGCCCTTAAACCCGGCAAGTGCTGCGCGCATTTCATCCTTTTTCATGCCCAGATGCCGCGCCACGGCCACGGCTGCGAGGGCGTTGGACACGTTATGATCACCCGGCATCGGCAGGGTGCAATCTTCGATGACAGCATCCTCGGCCTGAAGTGCGATATCAAAATGCGGAAAGCCGCCTTCGTAGCGCAAGTTGATCGCACGGATATCGGCCTGTGCGTTGAACCCGAAGGTCACGACACGGCGGTCGGTGATCTTACCCACCAGAGTCTGCACATCCGGATCATCGGTGCAGCAGACCGCCAACCCGTAGAACGGGATGTTCGAGACAAACTCATAGAAGCCCTTGTGCAGCGCCTCGACCGTTCCCCAGTGCTCCATATGCTCGGGGTCAATGTTGGTGACGATGGCGATGGTAGCAGGCAGGCGGTTGAAGGTGCCGTCGCTCTCGTCGGCTTCAACCACCATCCATTCGCCCTGCCCCATCCGTGCGTTCGAGCCGTAGGCATGGATAATGCCGCCGTTGATCACCGTGGGGTCGATCCCGCCTTCGTCGAGCAGGGCCGCAACCATCGTGGTTGTCGTCGTCTTTCCGTGGGTGCCCGCGACGGCGACGTTGGATTTCAGCCGCATCAGCTCGGCGAGCATCTCGGCGCGGCGAACGACAGGCAGGCCCTTGGTGCGGGCGGCGTCCAGCTCGGGGTTGCCTTTCTTGATCGCGGAAGAAATCACGACGACCTCGGCACCCTCAAGGTTCTCGGCGCGCTGGCCCTCGTAAATGACCGCGCCCAGCGATTTCAGCCGGTCGGTGATCTTGGAGGCTTTGAGGTCGGACCCCTGCACACGGTAGCCGTGGTTCAAAAGAACCTCGGCAATCCCCGACATCCCGATCCCGCCAATCCCCACGAAATGGATCGGTCCTACGTCCAACGGCAGTTTTGTTGCAGCGCTCATGATCAGGTTCCCATCCATCAGTTTGTCCGCCCCTCTGCCAGAGTTTCAACCTCTTTGACAAGCCGCTCCGTCGCGTCTGGCACCCCGCAAGACAGGGCCGCCTGCGCCATCTTCAACATGCCGTCGCCGTCGCTCAGAAGTTCGGTCAGCTTGGCCGTAAGCGGTGCCACCTCGAACTCGGCCTCGGTCATGATGATCGCGGCACCCGCTTCGACCAGCTGGCGGGCGTTGGCTGTCTGCTCGTCGCGGATCGCACTGGCAAGCGGCACCCAGATCGCGGGACGGCCTACGACGCTGACATCGGCAACAGTCGACGCCCCCGACCGCGAGATCACCAATTGCGCATCCGCCATCCGGCGAGGCACATCGTGAAAGAAGGTCTGCACGTCCGCCTTCAGCAACTCGCTTTCGTAATACTCCGTGACCCGCTGCATGTCTTCGGGCCGCGCCTGCTGCGAGACATGGACATTGCGGCGGATATGCTCCGGCAGGGCCGCGATTGCAGGCGGCACGATGTCAGACATCACACGCGCACCTTGAGAACCACCCAAGATCAGGATCGACATCGGATAATCACCCGACGCGATGTAGGGGGAGCCCGCCTGCTCCAAGACGGCAGCCCGCACGGGGTTACCAGCATGCACGCCCTCGACACCGCGGGGCAGGGCTGTGGGCCATGTCCCACAAGCAATGCGGTTCACGCGGCGGGCGAAAAGCTGGTTCACGCGGCCCAGAACACCGTTCTGTTCATGGATCATACGCGGCACACGCAGGGCCCATGCCGCTGCCATGGCCGGAATGGCCGGATAGCCGCCGAAACCCACGACAACCGCGGGACGGTCGCGCAGCATCCGCCACTTCGCGGCGGCAATGCCGCCTAAGATACGGAATGGCACCATCAGCTTTTGCGCGATCCCACCCCGCGCAAAGGTGGCGCTGCCCACGACATTCACCTCGACCGCATCCGGAAAGCCGCCCGCATAGCGCGCCCCGCGCACATCGGTCGAGAGCTTTACGCGCCAGCCCCTGGCCAGCATCGCCTCTGCCAATGCCTGTGCAGGGAACATATGGCCACCGGTTCCTCCGGCAGCGATGACAAGAAGCGGCTTGCTCATCTGTTGGCCCTGCGCATCAGGATGTCACCCATCTCGCCCTGAGGACGGCTGCGTGTGAACGCCAGCAGCATGCCGAAGGCAATGCCGCCCGCGATCAGTGAAGACCCGCCGTAGGAGACGAACGGTAATGTCATCCCTTTTGCTGGCAGAAGGCGCACAGCCACCCCCGTATTGATCATCGCCTGCACACCGAAAATGCAGACCAGCCCTGTGCCCGCCAGGCGGATGAAAAGATCACGCTCTTTCATCAGCCGGAATAGCGACCGGACGACGATCACGGCATAGAGCGCGATGATGACGAGCACACAGATCAACCCGTATTCCTCGGCCGCAACAGCGATGATGAAATCGGTATGCGCGTCCTGCAGCGACCATTTCACCTGCCCCTCGCCAACACCCACGCCAAAGAACCCGCCTTCGCGGATCGCATTGGTCGCATAGCCAAGCTGCGTGGTCGGATCGAGATCGGGCGAGAGGAAGCCGTCAATCCGGCGCGCGAAATGCTCGGAGTTCTGATAGGCGACAGCCCCGCCCAGCACCACGAGCCCCGCAATGACAACCAGAATTGTCATTGGCGCGCCCGCGACAAAATACATGACACCCCAGCCAAAAAGGACGAGCGCCGCTTGCCCGAAATCGGGCTGCATGGCGAGCATCAGCACGATGGCGATTGTCAGAACAAAGGAATAGGTCTTACCCGGAGGCCCGCCGATCTGCTGTGATGCAGCCAGCAACCAGGCAGTCATCACCACAAATCCGGGCTTGAGAAACTCCGATGGCTGGACCGAAGCAAAGCCCAGCGAATACCAGCGTGTCGCGCCCTTGCCGAAGTCCGTGCCAAAAACGGGCAGAAGCGCCAAGGCGATGAACGCACCTATGAAACCCAAGACTGCCAGACGCCGCACCAGCACCGGCGACATCATCGACACGATCAGCATCACGACCATCGCCGTGCCGCCAAAAATCGCCTGACGGATCACATAGTGAAAAGGCTCAAGCCCGTTCTTGGCCGCGAGTGGCGGCGAAGAGGCGAGCCCGAGCAGCAAGCCGATCCCGAAAAGCAACAGCACACACGACATCGTCCATTTGTCGATTGTCCGCCACCAACGGGGAAGAACCGGATCACCGGATCGCACGGGAACCGTGCCATAGACCATTTCCGTCATGGATGTACCGCCATACTGCTTCGAACGCCCGTTTTCCGGGTCTGAGGGCAGCATAGCCGCGAAACCGGCGCGATTCTACAAAAAACCAACTAGTTTTTGTCTCGGGCTCCGCCCGTTCGTGCCCGCAACAATCCACTGGACCGTTGCCGAGACGGCACTCCCCATTTGCCGCAGGCAGCTATTCATCCGCACATCATTTGATCTTGCGCCCAACTCCCGCCATATGCGCCTCTATGAAGTTCCAAACCGTGATCATCGGCTCCGGTGCCGCCGGCATGATGTGCGCGGCCCATGCAGGGCCGGGCGTACTGGTCATTGACCATGCCAAAGCGGCTGGAGAGAAAATACGCATCTCGGGTGGCGGGCGCTGTAACTTCACGAACCTGCACGCCAGCCCGCAGAACTTCATCAGCCAGAACCCGCATTTCGCGAAATCCGCCCTCAAACGCTACACACAGTGGGATTTCATCTCGCTCGTCGACAGCTACGGCATCAAATGGCACGAAAAAACGCTGGGCCAGCTGTTCTGCGACACCTCCGCCAAAGAGATTATCGCGATGCTGCGGGCCGAGATGGACAAAGCCGGAGCGCAGCTCTGGCTTGAGACCTCGGTGGCCAGCATCACCCATGACGGGCTCCATTTTGCACTGGAGATCGAAAAGGACGGACGCCGCCGCACAGTGAAGACGGACAATCTGGTCATCGCATCAGGTGGCAAGTCGATCCCCAAGATGGGCGCGACGGGATTTGCCTATCAGATTGCCGAACAATTCGGTCTGCCTTTGGTCACCCCCCGCCCCGGTCTGGTGCCGCTGACCTTTTCGGACGAAAGGTTCAGACCGCTTGCCGGTGTGGCGACCCCTGCCCGCGTCACCGCCAATGACACCAGTTTTGACGAACCGATCCTCTTTACCCATCGCGGGCTTTCCGGCCCTGCTGTGCTGCAAGCCTCCTCCTATTGGCATGAGGGGGAACCGATCACGCTGAACCTTGATCCCGCAGGCACCCTGTTTGCAGCTTTGCAAGCTGACCGGCAAATCCAGGGAAAGAGGGCGCTGACAACTGTTTTGGCCCAGCACCTGCCTGCACGGATTGTTGCACATCTGGACTCAGAGCTGGGTTTATCTGGCAATATCGCCGACCAGAGCGATAAACGCCTGAGCGAGCTTTGCGAGGCCCTCGCCCGTTGGGAGCTGCGGCCTGCAGGGTCAGAGGGCTATCGCACGGCAGAGGTCACCTTGGGTGGCATCGACACAGACGCGCTGTCGTCCAAAACCATGGCGACCAAGACCATGCCGAACCTCTATTTCATTGGTGAATGTGTGGATGTGACCGGATGGCTCGGCGGGTATAACTTCCAGTGGGCGTGGTCGTCTGGCTGGGCCGCCGGGCAGGCGATTGCGGGGCGCTAGGCGCTCGCAATTGCCGCCTTCACGCGGGCAATGAAATCCTCGCCGCGTTTTTCGAAGCTGTCGTATTGATCGAATGACGCCGCAGCGGGGGCCAGAAGCACCGTGTCCCCTTTCTGCGCCTCGGCCATGGCCTGCCGGACGGCTGTTTCCATGGTGCCACTGACCTCGGCCTCCGCCCCTGTCAGTTGGCGGGCAAAGCCTTCGGCCTCCCGCCCGATGACATAGGCTTTGGTCACATTGTCCAGATGGGGCAGCAACCCGTCCAACCCGCCTTCCTTTTGCAGACCACCACAAATCCAGCGGATGTTCTTGAAGGCTTGCAGCGCCTTCGCCGCGCTATCGACGTTGGTGGCCTTGCTGTCGTTAACATAGGCCACGCCATCGTGTTCCGCGATCAACTGGCTGCGGTGCGGCAGGCCGCCGTAGCTTTGCATCGCCGCCTCGATCCCCTTGGGTCCAAGGCCCAACGTCCGGCAGGCAGCGTATGCGGCACAGGCGTTCTGGTGGTTATGGGCACCCGGCAGCCCCTTAATGCCGCGCAGATCAATCGAGGCCACCTGCCGTCCCTTGCGATATTCCGACAGGAACCCTTTGCGGGCAAAGAGGGTCCAGCCGTCCCCCGCAAGCTTTTGCCCCGAGGAGATGCGGATCACCCGATCATCCCCGCGCCCTTCGCTGAGCTGATTGGCCAGATAGCGACCCTCGACCTCGTCCACACCGATCACCGCGCGATCTGGCCCGCCCTCGGCAAAAAGGCGGCGCTGGGCGGCGAAATAGCCACCGAACGCGCCGTGCCGGTCATGGTGAGCGGGCGTCAGGTTGATCCAGACGGCCACATCCGGTGTCAGGCTACGGGCAAGGTCGGTCTGATAAGAGGACAGCTCCAGCACCACAACCTCGCCATCATGGGCCGGTTCGATATCCAGAACCCCGCGCCCGATGTTGCCTGCGAGCTGCGAGGGGCGGCCATTCTCGACCAGAATGTGATGAATCAGTGCGGAGGTGGTGGACTTGCCGTTTGACCCCGTCACCGCGATGACGCGCGGCGTTGTGTCGAATTCGTCCCAGTCGGGCGTCGCGAAAGACCTAAAGAACAGCCCGATGTCGTTGTCCACGGGCACATCGGCGTCCCATGCGGCGGCAATCACCGGATTGGGTGCAGGGTAAAGATGCGGAATACCTGGGCTGACGATGAGGGCGGCCACATCATCGAAGGCGCCCTGTTTGGTCAGATCACGCAGGTTGAATCCCGCATCATGGGCCGCATCACGGGCATTTGCGCCATCATCCCAGACCACAGGGATCGCACCACCCGCCCGCAAAGCCGCCGCCGTCGCACGGCCAGAGCGCCCGAGCCCCAGCACCGCGACCACCTGCCCCTCATAGCCTTGCACCGGAATCATGCGTGAACCCTCTTAGCGGACCTTCAGCGTCGCAAGACCGATCATCGCGAGGATCAGCGAAATGATCCAGAAACGGATCACGATCTGCGGCTCAGCCCAGCCCTTTTTCTCATAGTGGTGATGGATTGGCGCCATCAGAAAGTCGCGCTTGCCCGTGCGTTTGAAGTAGAGGACCTGAGTGATCACGGAAAGCGCCTCGACCACAAAAAGCCCGCCCACGATCGCCAGAACAATCTCGTGCTTGGTGGCGACCGCAATCGCGCCCAGCGCGCCGCCAAGGGCGAGCGAGCCTGTGTCGCCCATGAAGACAGCGGCTGGCGGTGCGTTATACCACAGGAACCCGAGGCCCCCGCCGATCAGCCCCATGGTGAAGATCAGCAATTCCCCGGTATTTGGCACGTAGTGCACGTCAAGATATTGGGTAAAATCGGTGCGACCCACGGCATAGGCGATCACCCCAAAAGCCCCTGCCGCAATCATCGCGGGCATGATGGCAAGGCCATCCAGACCGTCTGTCAGGTTGACCGCGTTCGCGGCCCCCACAATCACGACAATGGCGAAAGGCACAAACAGAATACCGAGGTTGATCAGCGTATCCTTGAAGACCGGTAGCGCCAGCTGGGTCGTCAGGTCATCAGGGTGATAGGCCGCGGCCCAGTAGCCCGCGATCCCTGCAATCAGAACACCCAACAAAATCCGCACCTTACCCGACACTCCGCCGGTCGATTGCTTGGACACTTTCGCATAGTCGTCAGCAAAGCCGATAGCCGCAAAAGACAGGGTCACAAAGAGCACCATCCAGACGAAAGGATTGTCGAGCCGCGCCCAGAGCAGGGTCGAGACCGTCAGCGCGCCTACGATCAACAGCCCGCCCATCGTCGGCGTGCCAGCCTTGGAGAAATGCCCCTCGGGGCCGTCATTGCGGATCGGCTGGCCCTTGCCCTGCTTGCGGCGCAGTATGTTGATCAGCGGCTTACCGAAGATAAAGCCGAAGACCAGCGCGGTCATGAACGCCCCGCCGGCACGGAAGGTGATATAGCGGAAGAGGTTAAAAAAGTCGCCGCCATCCGAAAGCGCGGTAAGCCAGTAGAGCATGGGTTATCCTTCGTCCTTGTGGGGGCGGCGATGCCCCAGTTTTCGGATCGCGTCAACGACAAGGCTGATCTTGGACCCTTTCGAGCCTTTCACCAAGACCACATCACCTGCATCAACCAGCCGCGTCACCATCGGCACCAGTTCGGCCGAACTGCCGCGCCACTCGCCGCGTTGTCCCTCGGGGAGTGCCTCCCAGAGGTGCCGCATGAGCGGTCCGGCGCAATGGATCAGGTCGAGTGACTTCAGATGTGCGTTGTCGGCCATCTCGCGGTGCATCGCGTTCTCGTTCGGCCCGAGTTCCAGCATATCCCCTAGGATTGCCACGCGCCGCCCCTTGACGATCCGTCCGACATTGTTGGTCGGCGTCGATGCGGCCAGCACCTCGAGCGAGGCCGCAAGCGAGGTCGGGTTGGCGTTGAAGGCGTCATCAAGCAACTCGAGGCTCTCGCCCTCGTTGGCCATATCGGTGACAACAACCTCGCGCGTGCCACGGCCCGCAGGCGGCACCCATTCGGCGACATCGAGGGAGGCCGCAACCGGATCAGCGCCCAGCGCCTCGGCCACGGCCAACACGCCTACGGCGTTCACTGCAAAATGACGGCCCGGAACAGAGAGTTTGAAAAGGTAATAGTCTTCGCCATGCTTGGCGCGGATCACGGTCACGTCGCCCCTGATCTGCACGTTCTCAACGGTCCAGTCCGGTGCGGTTTCGCCGAACAGCACCTTGCGCGCACCGACGCGGTCGGCATGGGCCTGCAGGATGTGGGTTGTGTCAACATCACTGTTCAGCACACCGACGCCGCCTGCCTCAAGCCCGTCCATGATACAGGCCTTCTCGACTGCGATCCCTGACAGGTCGTCAAACGAGGCCAGATGCGCCGCTGCGACGGTCGTCACCATCGCCACATGCGGGCGGGCCATCTGCGACAACGGCGTGATCTCGCCGTGGTTGCTCATGCCAATTTCGATCACGGCATAGTCTGTGTCCGCAGGCATCCGCGCCAGCGTCAGCGGCACGCCCCAGTGGTTGTTGTAGGAGGCCTCGGCCGCATGGCATTTGCCCTGCCTGCCCAGAACCGTGCGCAGCATTTCTTTGGTTGACGTCTTGCCAACAGACCCCGTGATCGCCGCGATGCGGGCATTTGTGCGGGCGCGGGCAGCGATGCCGAGCGCCTCCAACCCTTTGAGGACATCAGGCACGATCAGGAGCGGCGCGTCTTCGGGAACGCTCTCGGGCACGCGGGAAACCAAGGCCGCGGCAGCCCCTTTCTCCAGTGCCTGCGCGACGAAGTCATGGCCGTCGCGAACGTCTTTCAAGGCCACGAAGAGATCACCCGGTTGCAGCGTGCGCGTGTCGATCGACACGCCCGCCGCCTGCCAATCCGCAGTCGTGATGCCACCTGTTGCGTTGGCGGCATCGGCCGAGGTCCACAATATGCTCATATCCGACCCTCCAAGGCAGCCACAGCAACGCTTGCCTGTTCGACGTCATCAAATGGCAGCACGGTATCACCAATGGTCTGTCCTGTTTCATGGCCCTTTCCCGCCACCAAGAGCGCGTCGCCCGCCCCCAGCATATCAACGCCGCGCAGGATCGCCTCGGCCCTGTCCCCGACTTCGGTCACGGTGGCAGGGTCGCCAGCGGAGAGCGCGCCTTCCATAACGGCGGCACGGATCGCTGCGGGGTCTTCCGAGCGGGGATTGTCGTCGGTGACGATGACGATATCGGCATTCTCGGCCGCGGCCTTGCCCATCAACGGGCGTTTGGTTGTGTCGCGGTCACCGCCTGCCCCGACGATGACGACAATCCGGCCCATCACATGCGGGCGCATCGCCTTGAGCGCGGTTTCCACCGCGTCAGGCGTATGGGCATAATCCACAAAGACCGCCGCGCCATTCTCGCGCGTTGCGGCGAGTTCCATCCGGCCACGGACGGTGCGCAAATGCGGCAGCGTGTCAAAGACCTCGTCGGGATCGGCACCGGCAGCGATGACCAAACCCGCCGCCAGCAGTACGTTCTCGGCCTGAAAACCGCCGATCAGGTTCAGGCGCACCTGACGCGCCTTGCCCTGCCAAGTGAACAGAAGGTCTTGCCCCGTGGCATCAAAGCGCTGTCCCGTCGGACGCAACCGCGCGTCGGAATGTCGACCGACACCGATCACCTCCTGACCGCGCCCCGTGCAGATCGCGGCAACCTCCGGTCCTTTCGGGTCGTCAAGATTGACAACCGCCACGCCGTCATCCGGCAGGACGCGTTTGAAGAGGCCCATCTTGGCGTCGAAATAGGCCTCGAAGGTCTTGTGATAGTCCAGATGGTCCTGCGTGAAATTCGAAAAGCCTGCTGCCGCCAGCAGCACACCGTCCAGTCGGCGTTGGTCGAGCCCGTGCGAGGAGGCTTCCATCGCGACATGAGTGACACCATTCCGCGCGGCCTCGGCCATAACGCGGTGCAGGGTGATCGGTTCAGGTGTCGTGTGGCCGAGGGGATGATTCCACGCACCCTCGACACCGGTGGTCCCGAGGTTCACACCTGCGATCCCCATTTCTTCCCAGATCTGGCGGCAGAAACTGGAAACAGAAGTCTTGCCGTTGGTGCCTGTGACGGCGACCACTGTTGCCGGATGCGGCCCGAACCAGATCGAGGCGGTCTGCGCGAGAGTCTGGCGCGGGTCTTCGGCGATGATCAGGGCCGCATCACTCGCGGCCAGTTCTTTGGCCACACTTTCAGCGCCTTGCGCGTCGGTCAGGATCGCGCCGGCCTGCATCCGCAAGGCATACTGGATAAATTCACCACCATGCACGCGGGCACCGGGAAGGGCAGCAAAGAGAAAGCCCGGCTTCACTTCGCGGCTGTCCACAGCCAATCCGGTGATCTGCGTCTCACGCCCGCCTTGCGCCCGCAGCCCCAGTTCCGCCAGTGATTTCATTGCCCGTCCCCAATTAGTTTGAGGTGAGAGTTACACCGACCTGTTGAGGCCTGTCCACCTGTGGTCTGAGGCCCAAGAGAGGGGCAACGCGACGGATCATTTCGGCGGCCACAGGCACGGCTGTCCAGCCCGCCGTGCGGCGCGGCTCGGACCCTGAATTTTCGGAAGGCTCATCAAGGGTCACGATCAGGACATACTTTGGATCATTCGCTGGAAAGACCGAGGCAAATGTCGCAATGACCTTGTCATCATAGTAACCGCCACCTGCCGCGCGCGGCTTGTCGGCGGTGCCTGTCTTACCACCGATCTCATAGCCCGGAACCTCCCCGAATGAGGCCGTGCCACGTGTCACGACCTGCCGCAGCATGTCGCGGGATCGCGCACTGACCGCTTCGCTGACGACGCGCGGCCCAAGCGTCGGGGCGTCCTGCCGCAAGAGGGTCGGCTGCACCAGCGTGCCGCCGTTGAGGAGCGACGCATAGCCCGCTGCCAGATGCAGCGGTGAGGATGACAGTCCATGACCGTAAGAAATCGTCATTGTGGAGATTTCCGACCAGTTCCGCGGCAAGAGCGGGCGCCCGGTCGGAGCCTCGATCATTTCGACCTGGGTCGGCTCAAGAAAGCCGAGGTTGCGCAGGAATTCCTGCTGGCGCTCGGCCCCGATCTGCATGGCGATGCGGGCGGTGCCGATGTTGGAGGACTCGACGATCACGTCCGTGGTGCTGAGGCGCGGGCCGTAGTCATGGAAATCGCGGATCCGGAAGCGGCCCCATGTCAGCGGGCCTTGCGTGTCGATCATCGTGTCGGGATTGACCAGTCCCAGTTCCATCGCCTGCGCGACGGTGAAGATCTTGAAGACTGACCCGAGTTCATAGACGCCCTGCACCGCGCGGTTAAACAGCGGGCTGTCGGATTGGTCACCCGTTGTTGCCACGCGCGGGCGGTTGTTGGGATCGAAATCGGGGAGCGAGGTCATGGCGATGATCTCGCCGGTGTGAATGTCCATCAACACCGATGATGCGCCCTTGGCATTCATGATCGACATACCGCCGGCCAGCACCTGTTCGGTCACCGCCTGAATCGTCAGATCCAGTGACAGTTGCAGCGGTGCGCCTTCATTGGCGGGATCACGCAGGAAACCGTCAAACTGGCGCTCGACACCTGCGACACCGATCACCTCAGCCGAGGAAACGCCTTCGCGGCCATAGCTGGCGCCACCGAGGATGTGGGCGGCAATCGGACCATTCGGATAAAGCCGCATCTCGCGCGGACCAAAGAGCAAACCGGGCGAGCCGATGTCATGCACCGCCTGCATCTGCTCGGGGCTGAGCTGACGGCGGATCCAGAGGAAACGCCGGTCGCCCGTGAAATCCTTGAGAAGCTCTTCTTCTTTCAGCTCGGGAAAGATCTTGGCCAGCTCACGCGCGGCGCGGGCTGGATCGATCATGTCGCGCGGATGCGCATAAAGCGAGTGTGTCTGCAGGTTTGTCGCCAGAATTCGCCCGTTTCTGTCAACGATATCAGAGCGCTGCCCGATAATCGGGTTGCCCGCGACCACAGCGCGCGGCTCTTCGGGAACCGACGAGGCCAGCGTCGCCATGCGCATCCCGATCACACCAAAGGCCACAAAGAAGGCCAGCCCCAAGACCAGCAAACGCCCCTCGGCGCGGCGGCGCTGCTTGTCGGCCATCGCGGCATGGCGGCGGGCCTTGTTGGCGGCTTCGATCGCGTCGGGATTCTCGCCCTCGGCACGGGCGCGCAGGACAGTGGCAAGCGGGCGGAGCGGCGTGCGGATCATAGGCCGCTCTCCCTCTGGCCGTCACCGTCAGACGACAACTCAATCGGGTTGGTTATCGGCAGGAGCAGTGCCTGCGGATAGGTAATCTGGTCCACGCGACCAAAGCCATCGGGCATCAGCGGCAGCAGCCCCAGACGGTCAAAGTTGAGGTCGGCAAGATCGGCCAGACGGTCGGGGC
>CAXQAV010000077.1:0-3067 GCA_964221795.1 Luminiphilus sp.
GAGGACATGGTCGTGACCGTGACCTCCGGCGGCTATATCAAGCGGACCGCGCTGGCCGACTTCCGCGCGCAACGGCGTGGCGGCAAAGGGCTGTCGTCGATGCAGACCAAGGAAGAGGATGTGGTCACCACCCTCTTTGTGGCCAATACGCACACACAGCTTCTGTTCTTCACGACTGACGGGATGGTCTACAAGCTCAAGACATGGCGTCTGCCGTTGGGCAGCCGGACCGCACGGGGCAAGGCCATCGTCAACATTCTGCCGATCCCACAAGGTGTATCGATTGCGGCCATCATGCCCGTCGACCGTCCCGAAGAAGCGTGGGACGACCTGCAGGTGGTCTTTGCAACCTCGGCAGGCACCGTGCGCCGCAACAAGCTGTCGGACTTCACCAACGTCATGCGCAACGGCAAGATCGCGATGAAGTTCGAGGACGAACATGCCGAGACAACCCTGATCAACGCGCGCATCGCATCGAACGACGATGACGTGATGCTTGTCACCAGCTCAGGCCGTGCCATCCGCTTCCCTGCAACGGACGTGCGCGTCTTCAACTCGCGGTCTTCGGTCGGTGTGCGTGGCATCAATCTGCAAGGCGACGACAAAGTGGTGTCCATGTCGATCATCAGGCACTTCGAAGCCGATCCGGCAGAACGCGCCGCCTACCTCAAGATGCGCCGCGCCATTGCAGGTCTGGCCGATGACGCCGAAAACGAGGATGAGGACGATACAGCACCCGGCGCCATCACGCAGGAGCGCTATGCCGAGATGTCGGCAGCCGAGAATCTGATCCTGACGATCACGGCCAAAGGCTCGGGCAAGCTCTCGTCCAGCCATGACTACCCTGTCCGCGGACGCGGCGGCATGGGTGTGGCAGCCATGGACAAGGCGATGCGTGGCGGGCCGCTGGTCTCCTCCTTCCCTGTCGAAATGTCCGACCAGATCATGCTGGTAACATCCACGGGCCAATCGATCCGAGTGCCGGTCGAAGGCATCTCGTTCCGCTCGCGCGGGGCTGGCGGGGTCAAGGTCTTTGACACCGGCAAGGGTGAAACCGTGGTCAGCGTCGCCTGGATCGCTGATCAGGGCGAGGAAGAAGCCGAATAAGGTACAAGGCCCCGTTTCGGCGGGGCCTTTTCTTTTGTCCTGTGCCCCTCTAGATCAGGCACATGGAAAAGACACTCAATATCATCGGCGGCGGCATGGCCGGATCAGAGGCCGCCTGGCAGGCCGCAAACGCGGGCGTCAAGGTCGTGATCCACGAGATGCGCCCCAAGGTCGAAACCTTTGCCCATCGCACCGGCAATCTGGGCGAGATGGTGTGCTCCAACTCGTTCCGGTCTGACGACCACGAGCAGAATGCCGTGGGGCTTCTGCATTGGGAAATGCTACAGGCCAATGGGCTGATCATGCAGACCGCCTATCGGCACCGGCTGCCGGCAGGTGGCGCGCTGGCTGTGGACCGTGATCCCTTTGCCGAAAGCGTCACGGCGACGCTGAAGGCACATCCGAATATTTCCGTGTCTTATGAAGAGATTACAGAGCTGCCCGACGACGGCATGTGGATCATTGCGACAGGCCCGCTGACCTCGGGCGCTTTGGCTGAAGCCATCCAGAAAGAGACCGGAGCAGAGGCGCTCGCCTTCTTCGATGCCATTGCCCCAATCGTCTACAAAGATAGCATCAACATGGATGTTGCATGGATGCAGTCGCGCTACGACAAGGGCGAGACCGAGGAAGAGCGGACAGCCTATCTCAACTGCCCGATGACCAAGCCGCAGTATGAGGCCTTCATTGATGCCATGCTGGAGGCCGACAAGACCGAATTTAAGGAAGGCGAGACAGCGGGCTATTTCGATGGATGCCTGCCGATCGAAGTCATGGCAGAGCGCGGTCGGGAGACCCTGCGTTTCGGTCCGATGAAGCCTGTGGACCTGACCAATGCGAATGATCCCGCCAACAAGCCCTATGCAGTCGTGCAACTGCGCCGCGATAATGCGCTTGGCACGCTCTACAATATCGTCGGATTTCAGACAAAGATGAAATACGGCGCGCAAAAGTCTGTTTTCAAGGTGATTCCCGGTCTTGAGAATGCCGAGTTTGCGCGGCTTGGCGGCATCCACCGCAATACATTCATCAACTCGCCGACACTTCTGGACGCACAGATGCGCCTGCGGTCCCGTCCGAATATTCGCTTTGCGGGCCAGATTACGGGTGTCGAGGGCTATGTCGAAAGCGCCGCCATGGGGCTTCTTGCGGGTCGTATGGCCGTCGCCGAGCTAAACGGGGAAACCCTGCCCGCGGTGCCGATTACCACCGCGATGGGCGCACTTGTCACCCACATCACCGGCGGGGCCGAGGCCAAAACGTTCCAGCCGATGAACGTCAATTTCGGGCTCTTCCCGCCTCTCGACGGTGTCAAAGGCGGCCGGCGCGGGCGCAAGGACCGCTACAAGGGCTATACCGACCGCGCCAAGGCGGACTGGCAGGCATGGCTGGGTCAAAGCGCACTGGACGCCGCGTAAGCTCTGGCCTTAAGCTGCAACCATGAGTGACAAGCCAGTGCTGCGTCCTGCGTTGTGGACACCCCGACCTGTGGAAGAAACGATCGCCGTCTATGCAGACTGGGCGGATACTTATGATGCGGAAGTGACAGCACGCGGCTACCGGACCCCGGAGAGACTGGCGAAAGTGCTGACGCAATTCGCGGCGCCGGATACGTCCATTCTCGAATTCGGCTGCGGCACAGGAATTGGAGGTGCGGCGCTGCGGGCTGCAGGCTTTACGAGGATCGATGGCACCGACATCACCAAGGAAATGCGCGCGAAAGCCGCGGCGCGGGGCGTCTATGACAAAACATGGGATTCTGCGCCCGGTGACCCCGGCTTTGCAGACGGCGCCTATAAGGTGATTGTCGCGGTCGGCGTCATCAGCCTTGGCGCCGCTCCGCCAGAGACGCTGGCACCGCTTGTCGCGAAATTGCCCTCGGGAGGACTTCTGGCGCTGTCCTTCAACGATCCGACACTGGCCGATGACAGCTATGCGCAAGCGCTCGCAGATGTCTGTC
>CAXQAV010000078.1:0-16896 GCA_964221795.1 Luminiphilus sp.
CCGTGTCATCAAGACCGCGCGCAAGATGGGCATCAAGACGGTAGCGATCTATTCGGATGCCGACCGCAACGCGCTGCACGTCAAGATGGCGGACGAGGCGGTCCATATCGGCCCGCCCCCGGCCAACCAGTCCTATATCGTGATCGACAAGGTCATGCAGGCGATCAAGGACACCGGTGCCGAAGCCGTGCATCCCGGCTATGGCTTCCTGTCGGAGAACCCCAAATTCGCCGACGCGCTCGAGGCCGCTGGTGTTGCCTTTATCGGCCCGCCTAAAGGTGCGATCGAGGCGATGGGCGACAAGATCACCTCAAAGAAGATCGCGCAGGAGGCCAATGTCTCGACCGTGCCGGGCTACATGGGCCTGATCGCGGATGCCGACGAAGCGGTGAAAATCTCCAACGAGATCGGCTATCCGGTGATGATCAAGGCCTCTGCCGGCGGCGGTGGCAAGGGTATGCGGATTGCGTGGAATGATGAAGAGGCGCGCGAGGGCTTCCAGTCGTCCAAGAACGAGGCCGCCAACAGCTTTGGCGACGACCGTATCTTTATCGAGAAATTCGTCACCCAGCCGCGCCATATCGAGATTCAGGTGCTCTGTGATAGTCACGGCAATGCGGTCTACCTGCATGAGCGTGAATGCTCGATCCAGCGTCGCAACCAGAAAGTCATCGAAGAGGCGCCAAGCCCGTTTCTGGACGAGGCCACCCGCAAGGCGATGGGCGAGCAATCCGGCGCACTGGCGCAAGCCGTGGGTTACACCAGTGCCGGCACCGTGGAATTCATCGTCGATGGCGACCGGAACTTCTACTTCCTCGAGATGAACACCCGCCTTCAGGTGGAACACCCTGTGACCGAACTGATCACCGGCATTGACCTTGTCGAACAGATGATCCGCGTCGCCGCAGGCGAGAAGCTGCCGTTCACGCAGTCTGATCTCAAGATCAACGGCTGGGCGATGGAAAGCCGCCTCTATGCCGAGGATCCCTACCGCAACGTCCTACCCTCGAGTGGCCGTCTGACACGCTACCGTCCGCCCGCGGAAGAGGCGACGCCGACCCGTGCCGTGCGCAATGATACCGGCGTCTATGAGGGCGGCGAGATCAGCATGTATTACGACCCGATGATCGCCAAGCTCTGCACCTGGGGGTCGGACCGTGCCACCGCCATTGAAGAAATGCGGCTGGCGCTGGACGGGTTCGAGGTCGAGGGGATTGGCCATAACCTGCCGTTCCTTGCAGCCGTCTATGATCATCCGAAGTTCATCAGCGGTGACATGACGACCGCCTTTATCGCCGAGGAATACCCTGAGGGCTTTGAAGGCGTGACACTGGATGGCACCGCCTGCGAGCGTGTGGCCGCCGCCGCTGCCGCGATGCACCGCGTTGCCGAAATCCGCCGCACCCGCGTCTCGGGCCGCATGGACAACCACGAACGCCACGTCGGCGAGGATTGGGTTGTGACCCTGCAAGGCGAGAGCCACCAGATCAGGATCAAGGCCGATCACGGCGGCTCCGATGTGACCGTGGGCGACAAGACCATGCGCGTCGAGGGAGACTGGACCCCCGGACAGCCGCTGGCACGGATGACCGTCGATGGCGCACCTCTGGTGATGAAGGTTGGCAAGATTTCCGGCGGCTTCCGCGTGCGCTATCGCGGGGCAGATGTGAAGGTGCATGTCCGCACCCCGCGTCAGGCCGAACTTGCCGCCCTGATGCCCGAGAAACTGCCGCCCGATACCTCCAAACAACTGCTCTGCCCGATGCCCGGTCTGATCGTGAAGATCGACGTGGCCGAAGGCGACGAGGTGCAGGAGGGCCAAGCGCTTTGCACCGTCGAGGCCATGAAGATGGAGAACATCCTGCGCGCCGAGCGCAAGGGCACGGTCAAGAAGATCAACGCAGGCGCAGGCGACAGCCTTGCCGTGGATGATGTGATCATGGAGTTCGAATAGGCATGGGGTTTTCAATCTCCTGCGTCGCGGTTGCTGCAAAGGATCAAGAGGCGTTTCTCGGTGCGGCTGGTGTCAGCCTGACCGATACGCCCGATCCTGACGGCGCTTCGCTGATCGCGGGGGCTGTTTGGCAGGATCATTTCCTGATCTGGCGCAACCTGCGGGCTGCCCCTTTGACAAAGGAGCCGGACTGGATAGGCCTGTCGAGAACTGTTCCGCTGATCGTGCTGGATGTCGTCGACACGGCCGGTGCCCAAATGGTGCGTGCCTATGAGGACGGTGAGGAAATCTGGACCGTCAGCTTTCTGGACGACAACGAAGACTTGCTGGCCGTAGAGGGACAAGTCCCCGTCGATATCCCAGCCTTGAAAGCCCGGCTGCGTGCGGCGTGGCTGGCCAATTTCCCGAACGATGCCTCACTGGATGAGTCGGAACTGGCGATCGCCTATAGCACCGAACTGCCCTCGCGCGTCTTTGAGGAAATCACTGGCTTTTACCACGAAGACGGCGCGCCGGAGGGGATGCGCACCCTTTCGGCTGACTTGCCGCTGGTGAAACTGGGATGGGACGGCAAGCGCAAAGAGCCCTCGGACAAACCATGGTGGAGGTTCTGGTGAAAGACTGGCTGACGTATATCATCGCTTTTGCGATCGGGATGGGTGTTGCCATGATGGGCCGCTATATGGCGTTCGGCTTTGTCGTGTCCGCGAGTATGACATTCTCGATGGCGGGATTTGTGGGCTTTGTGATCCTGCTGCCCGTCCTCGCCGGTGTTTTTGTTTTTGGGATCATCTACGCCAAAGCGACCGGTGACGCGTTTACCGGCGGGGAATGGCTCAACGCCTTTGCATTCACCTTTGCCATCACCATCATGTGCGTGGGTCTGATCCTGTCACGCGCGATGGCCGAGCTGCCTGCGATGATCCTGCTGGCGGCGCTGATTTTTATCGGGGGGCGCGTGTTGCTGTCGCGCCGGAAGAATGGCTGAACGGGGCTACGGCTGCACTTCGCGCCGGTCGCGGATTTCCTGCTCGCGCAGGGGCATCTTGTCTATGGAGCGCGACAGCTCGCGCACTGACCAGGGGCTTGGCTTGCGCAGGGCCACACGCCCGTCCTTGGCTACCAGTGCCATCATGTATCCGCGTGGCCGTAGCTGGATGCGCAGGGCCGACATCGTGTCGGGATCGGTGTCCGTGATGATGATCACATCGCGTTCGGCCAACTGGTCGATATCGGCCATGAGCAGGTCCATTTGCTGCCGGAAGCGGGGATCATTGGGCGTATCGGCAAAAACCACGAGCGGGCGCAGCAGCCACTCCAGTTCCGCCGGATCAATCTCGGCGGCATCGAAGATTGTCGTCGGTGCGGCCTGCCAACGCTCGTACAGGCTGAGCGCGGTCTCTTCGACCGGTTCAGTGGTTCCCAAATGCTCTTCCGCCGTGACTGAGAGCGGTGCGGCGATCAAAGCGGCTGCGAGCAGCCAGCGCGACATAAACTTCTTCATACCCAAGGATATAGAGCCTGCACTTGCGATTGCTAAGGGTCAGGGCCCGATCCGTCTTAACTTTTTCGTATTCCCCACCGGAGGTCCGCATGTCTGACAAGAAAACCTGGGAAGAGATTGCCACAAAAGAACTGTGGGGCAAGCCGCTTGAGGCGCTGACATGGGACACGCTGGAAGGCATCCCCGTGCAGCCGCTTTATACGGCCGAAGATGTGAAAGACCCGCCGCATCTGGGCGGCATTCCGGGGCAGGCCCCCTACACGCGCGGCGTGAAGGCCACGATGTATGCGGGCCGTCCGTGGACGATCCGCCAATATGCAGGGTTTTCGACGGCTGAGGAATCCAACGCCTTTTACCGCAAAGCGCTTGCTGCCGGTCAGCAGGGTGTCTCGGTTGCTTTCGACCTCGCAACGCATCGTGGCTATGACAGCGACCATCCGCGCGTCGAGGGTGACGTGGGCAAGGCCGGCGTGGCCATCGACAGCGTCGAGGATATGAAAATTCTGTTCGACGGCATTCCGCTGGATCAGGTCTCGGTCTCGATGACGATGAACGGGGCGGTGATTCCGATCCTAGCCAACTTCATCGTGGCTGGCGAAGAGCAGGGCCACGACAAATCGGTCCTGTCCGGCACGATCCAGAACGACATTCTCAAAGAGTTCATGGTGCGGAATACCTATGTTTACCCGCCCGAGCCTTCGATGCGGATCATCGCGGATATCATCGAATACACCTCAAACGAGATGCCGAAATTCAACTCCATCTCGATCTCGGGCTACCATATGCAAGAAGCGGGCGCGAACCTTGTGCAGGAGCTGGCCTATACGCTGGCCGATGGTCGTGAGTATGTGCGCACCGCGATTGCCCGTGGCATGGACGTCGATAAGTTTGCTGGACGGCTAAGTTTCTTTTTCGCCATCGGCATGAACTTTTTCATGGAGGCCGCCAAGCTGCGTGCGGCCCGTCTGCTCTGGTCGCAGATCATGGCCGAGTTTGAGCCGAAAAACCCCAAGTCGTCGATGCTGCGCACACATTGCCAGACATCGGGCGTGTCCTTGCAGGAGCAGGATCCCTATAACAACGTGATCCGCACCGCCTATGAGGCGATGAGCGCTGTCTTAGGTGGCACCCAGTCGCTGCACACCAACGCACTGGATGAGGCGATTGCGCTGCCGACCGAGTTCAGCGCCCGCATCGCCCGCAACACCCAGTTGATCCTGCAGGAAGAAACCGGTGTCACCAATGTCGTCGACCCGCTGGCGGGGTCCTACTACGTCGAAAAGCTGACCCATGATCTGGCCGAGGCCGCATGGAAGCTGATCGAGGAGGTCGAAGAGATGGGCGGCATGACCAAGGCTGTGGCCTCGGGCATGCCCAAGCTCAGGATCGAGGAAACCGCAGCACGCCGTCAGGCCGAGATCGACCGCGGCATCGAGGTGATCGTCGGCGTCAACAAGTACCGCAAGGACAAGGAAGACCCGATCGATATCCTTGATATCGACAACGCCAAGGTTCGTGCCGCGCAGGTCGCGCGGATCGAAGCCACCAAGGCCAAGCGCGACGAAGCTGCGTGTCAGGCCGCACTCGAAGAACTCACCCGCCGCGCCAATGAAGGCGGCAATCTTTTGGAGGCCGCAGTCGAGGCATCACGCGCCCGCGCCACAGTCGGAGAGATCAGCATGGCCATGGAAAAAGCATTCGGACGGCATCGCGCCGAGGTGAAGACATTGGCAGGCGTCTATGGCGCGGCCTATGAGGGCGACGAGGGCTTTGCCGCCATTCAGGCGAGCGTCGAGAAATTCGCCGAAGACGAGGGCCGCCGCCCGCGCATGCTGGTGGTCAAGATGGGGCAGGACGGCCATGACCGTGGCGCCAAGGTCATCGCCACAGCCTTTGCCGATATCGGCTTTGACGTGGACGTGGGCCCGCTGTTCCAGACCCCAGAAGAGGCGGCACAGGACGCCATCGACAACGACGTGCATGTGATCGGGATTTCGTCGCAGGCGGCAGGGCACAAGACACTGGCACCGAAGCTCGTGAAGGCCTTGCAAGATGCCGGCGCAGAGGACATCATCGTGATCTGTGGCGGGGTCATTCCACAGCAGGACTACCAGTTCCTCTATGACAACGGCGTCAAGGCGATCTTTGGACCCGGGACGAATATCCCGAAGGCCGCCGAAGACATCTTGGGGCTGATCCGCGAGGCGCGTCGCTAACGCCGCGCGGAGCAGGCCGCGCCCGGAGGGAGGACCGGGCGCGGCCTTTGCATTGCGGGGGCTTGCAAAATGGCGTGCGGCGCGGGCAAGAATGCGCAGCCGACCTGACGGAGCCTGCCCATGCTGACACTCGATCATATTGCCGTTGCCTGCACCGATCTTGCCGAGGGCAACGCTTGGGTGGAGGAACTTTTGGGCGTGCAGCTGCAGCAGGGCGGGCAACATGCGCGCTACGGCACCCACAACACGCTTCTGGGGCTGGCGGATGGGCTGTACCTCGAAGTCATAGCCATTGATCCTGATGCAGTGCCCGAGGCGGGGCATAGCTGGTTCGGGCTGGATCACTTTGCAGGCCCACCGCGTCTGGCCAATTGGATCTGCCAGACGGACAGTTTTGACGCTCTGCCTGTTGAGGCAGGCTTACCGCGCGCGCTGACGCGTGGTGACCTGAGCTGGCAGATCACCGTACCGGACGACGGGACGCTTCCCTTTGGTGGGGCTTATCCGACGCTGATCCAATGGGCCGCAGGCACGCTGCATCCGGCGGACCGTCTGGCGCCAAGTGGCTGCCGCCTTGTGTCTTTCGAGGTCGCCCATCCGCAGGCCGAGGACATCCGTGCGATGATCGACCTTGCGGACGACCGTGTGACCCTTGCGACCGGCGCTTTCGCGATGGCTGCAACCTTCGAGACACCCCACGGGATCAGACACCTATGACAATTCGTCCCACGATCGCCGCCGACGCACCCCAGATTGCCGCGATCTGGAATGATGTGATCCGCAACAGCACGATCACGTTCAATCCGGTCGAGAAATCCGATGCCGAAGTCGCCGATCTCTGCGCCATACAGGCCCTTGTCTGGGAGGAAGAGGGCCGCGTCCTGGGCTTTACCCGATACTTCCAGTTCCGTGGTGGTGAGGGGTATCGCCATACTGCCGAACACACGATCCTGCTGCGCAAAGACGGGCAGGGGCGCGGCATGGGGCGGGCGCTGATGGCGGCGACCTGCGATGCGGCCAAGGCGGCGGGCTATCATTCCATGTTCGCCGGATGCAGCGCCGAAAACCCAGGTGCGGTGGCTTTTCACGCCGCCTGCGGGTTCCGCACGGTTGCAACTCTGCCCGAAGTCGGGTTCAAATTCGGGCGTTGGATTGATCTGGTTTTGATGCAGAAGATGCTCTGAAAGGGCTGATTTATGTCGATTTGGTGGCGCATTGCCGAGGCGATTGCCGCCCTTGCCAATGGCGAGAGCCTCTCGGAGGTGTTCGAGAAGCTGCGCGGCGAGCCTGACCGCTCGGTCGGGTTTACGATTGCCGTGATCGCGCTGGGAGCAAAGATGGCCAAGGCCGACGGGCGTGTGACCAAGGACGAAGTTGTCGCCTTTCGTGAAGTCTTCCTGATCCCCGAGGCGGAAGAGGCCAACGCGGCGCGAGTCTTCAACCTTGCCCGACAGGATGTGGCAGGCTTCGATACCTACGCCCGCCGGATCAAGGCGATGTATGGCGACGATGACCGCCCGCTCTGCGACCTGCTGGAGGGGCTGTTTCACATCGCGGTCGCGGATGGTGTCTACCATCCCAAAGAGGATGATTTCCTGCACGAGGTGGCCTGCATCTTTGGCTTTGACGAGCGCCGCTTTCGCGGGGTGCGCGCCCAATTCGTCAAAGAGGCGGAGCGTGATCCCTACGACGTGCTGGGTGTCGACCCCAACGCGCCGATGGATGAGGTCCGCAAGGCGTGGCGGCAGCTGGTCCGCGAAACCCACCCTGACCAGATGATGGCCCGTGGTGTCCCCGAAGAGGCGGTGAAGCTGGCCGAACGCCGGATGGTGGCCATCAACCGCGCGTGGGAAGAAATCCAGAGCGGACGTGCAGCGTGAGGATCGCCACATATAATGTCGAGTGGTTCAACGCGCTCTTCGATGATGACGGGGAACTGATCTACAACAACTCCTGGTCATCCCGCTGGAATGTGACCAAGGCGATGCAGATCGAAGCCTTGGGATTGGTCTTCACCGCGATGAATGCCGATGCGATCATGGTGATCGAGGCCCCCGACACCAGCCCGACCCGCAACGCGCGCAAGGCCCTGATGCGTTTTGCCGAAACCTTCGATCTGCGCACCAAAGAGGTGCTGACCGGCTTTGCCAATGAAACGCAGCAGGAAATCGCGCTGATGTATGATCCGTACCTCATACAGGCCCATCACGACCCGCAGGCCACGCCCGAGGTGCCGCGTTTTGACAAGTCGTTCCAATTCGATGTCGATACGGACGCAAAGCCCGAGATGATTGTCTGGTCCAAGCCTCCGCTAGAAGTGGCGGTCACGACGCCGCACGGCCCGCTGCGCTTGATCGGAGTTCATGCAAAGTCGAAGGCGCCGCATGGGGCGGCGAACAAGAAAGAGGCGACGCGCATCTCGATCGAGAACCGCCGCAAGCAGCTGGCGCAGTGCGTCTGGCTGCGCCGCCGCGTGAGCCAGATTCTGGATGCGGGCGAGGACCTGATCGTCTTGGGCGATTTCAATGACGGCCCGGGGCTGGACGAATATGAAAAGCTCTTCGGGCGCTCGGGGGTCGAGATCGTTCTGGGGCAGGGCGACCAGACGCCGCTTTTTGATCCACATGCGGACATGGTGCTGAGCCGCAGGTTCGGTGTCGTGCCGACCTCGGCACGGTTCAAGCAAAAGGGGCAACCTTTCATGGAGGTCCTGCTCGACTACATCATGGTCTCGCCCGCCTTGCGCGCAAAAGAACCGAAGTGGCAGATCTGGCACCCCTTTGATCATCCCGATTGCTATGCCGATCCCGATCTGCGGCAGGCATTGCTGGACGCCTCGGATCATTTCCCGGTGGTGCTGGACATTGATCTGGCGAATTGAAAACGCGGTCAGGCGTTCCTATGTCAGGACTATGCGACAGATTGCTTTTATTCCGCTGGTCCTTTGTCTGTCTGCGCAGCCCATGCTGGCGCAAGAGGCCGAGGTGCCACAAGACGAGGACGATTTCAGCCTGATGGAAGAAGGCGCGCGCCTGTTCATGCGCGGCATCATGTCCGAAATGGAACCGGCGCTGGACGAGATGCGCAAAAGTATCGACGAGCTTGGTCCCGCCTTTGCCGAATTCGCGCAGACTGTGGGACCGGCTTTCGCGGCGTTGCTGGACAAGGTGGACGATATCCGCAACTACGAGGCGCCAGAAATCCTGCCGAACGGCGATATCATCATCCGCCGCTCGCCGGACGCGCCTGTCTGGGAGCCCGACCCCGAGACCGGCGAAGTCGAACTTTAGGCTATTTTTCGAACGCGACGACGGGTGTGGCACCCATGGCTGATGCCAGCGCGCTAAGGCGGGCTTCGGCCACTTCGCCGAAAAGCGGCGCGGCGCGTTTTTCCAGACTAAGCACCAGTTCGGCTGATTTCGCCTTCCACTTCAGCGATCCCGGCGTTTCTTCTGCCGTCAGCCAGAGCATAGCGCCGAGGCGCATGGCCTTGCCGAGGATTTCGGCCTCTTTGATCTGGTCGGGTGTCAGCATCGCAAAAAGCGGGTCGAAACGGGTGTTCGAAGTCTTGCTGGTATAGCGGTTCATCAGCGCCAGCCCGAGGTAGACACGTTCGGAATGCTTCAGCCCGCCGAGATTGGCACGGGTCGCGTTGTCGAAGGTTACTTCGGCCCGATAGTCAGGATGGGCGCGCCAGCTGACGTCATGAAGCAGGCACGCGGCCTTGATGATCCGCTTCTTCTGCCAGTTGGCGCGCGGGAAGAGCGGTTTGACGAAATCATAGAGGATGCGCCCGAACCCCGGCAGGCGGGCGTCTTTGCTTTCGGCAAAGCGGCAGGCCTCGACCAGCGGGTCGCGTTCCCGCAACTCGCGTGGCATTTGTTCGTAGAGCATCCCTTCGCGGATCCCGTAGGAAGAGACCGCAACGTCCTTGGGTTTGAAGGTGCGCATCAGTTCTTTCAGAACGATGGTCGCATAAGGAACCAGTGACATCCGGCTGTCCGAGATATTGCAGCGCCCGCGCAGCTCCTGCAGGTCGGACTTGCGGATGTAGTCGGCCGTTTTGCTGATCTGCCGCGAGGTCATCCGGTATTCGTGCAATACTGTCAGCGGGTAGCCGCGCCGCTCCATGTCCACACGGGCAATCGCACGCCACGAGCCACCGACCAGAAACAGGCGCATGCCTGTTTCATTGCCCATTTCGTCGTGTAGACCGGCGATCACTTCGCGCACATAGGCCTTGATCGCCTTGCGTCCGCCCTTGATCTCGCGCAGCTTCAGCGGCCCGAGGGGAGAGGTTACGCGCTGTCCTACGCGGCCTTCGGCAAGGTCGGCAAGTTCCATCGACGAACCGCCGATATCGCAGACAAGGCCATAGCTGCCGGGCCAGCCGAGCAGGACACCTTGCGCGGACAGCCGTGCCTCTTCTTTGCCGTCGATCACCCAGAGTTTGATGCCGGTTTCGCGCAGCACCTCTTCACGGAAGTCTGCGCCATCGCTTGCTTCGCGCACCGCAGCCGTGGCCACAGCGGTCAGCGGGCTGATGCCCATGCCATCGGCCAGAGCGGCAAAGCGGCGGATCGCGGAAAGGGCCCGTTTGCGGCCCTCGGGGTTGAGGTGGCCTGTCTGGGTCAGGCCCGCGCCCAACGCACACATGATCTTTTCGTTGTAGAAATAGGCGGGCGAGCGCGCGGCCCCGTCAAACACCACCAGACGCACCGAGTTTGACCCAACGTCGATCACGCCAACACGCCCGAGCGCCTGTGCCGCCGCATCCTGAAACAGAGGGCGTCCGAATGGACCCCAGTCAATGGTGTCCGCGTCTTGGGTGTCGGTCATGGGTATCCTCAGGGCCGGCGTTTGCGGGACTGTATCGGTTAATCGTCGGTATGGGTCAACCGTGGCACATCGGACGCACCCGCCGAGCCGCGCCCCGAAAGCGAGGGGTTCTCCATAAAGAACCGGTGACAGTTGAAAGCGAAAGTGCCTTCTTCATAGGTTGCCCGTTGATAGCTGCCATCGGCGTTCATCACCCAGCTTTGCGCGATATCGGCCATATTGGCGGCCATGATCTGGCTGACGATCTGCGCCTTGACGGTATTGTTCTTGATCTCGACAAGCGTTTCCACCCGCCGGTTCAGGTTCCGCCCCATCCAGTCGGCCGAGCTGATATAGCCCTTGGCTTTTTTCGAGGGCAGTTCCTTGCCGTCGGCGAAACAGACGATCCGTGAATGTTCAAGGAACCGGCCCACCACGGATTTCACGCGGATATTCTCGGAGAGGCCCTTTACCCCGGGTCGCAGCCCGCAGATGCCGCGCACCACAAGGCTGATCTGCACGCCCGCCTGACTGGCGGCGTAAAGCGCGTCGATCACATCGATTTCAATGAGCGAGTTCATCTTGGCCCAGATCATCGCCGGTTTGCCGGCCCGCGCGTTCTCGGCCTCGATCGCGATCCGGTCGAGCAGGGTCTGCTTGAGCGTCAGCGGCGAGATCGCGAGGTTTTCAAGCCCTTCGGGCTGCGCATAGCCCGAGAGGTAGTTAAAGACCTTGGTGGCGTCGCGGCCAAGGCCCGCATCACAGGTGAAAAGGCTGAGGTCCGTGTAAATCCGCGCTGTGATCGGGTGGTAGTTGCCTGTGCCGAAGTGCGTGTAGGTGACCAGCTTGTCCCCTTCGCGGCGGACGACGGTACTGATCTTGGCGTGTGTCTTGTATTGCAGGAAGCCATAGACCACATGCGCACCTGCACGCTCCAGACGACGCGACTGGCGGATATTGGCGGCCTCGTCAAAGCGGGCTTTCAGTTCGACGAGAGCGGTGACCGATTTGCCGTCTTCGGCAGCCTCGCAGAGCGCCTCGACAATGGGCGAGTTCTTGGAGGTGCGGTAGAGCGTCTGTTTGATCGCCACCACATCCGGATCACGCGCCGCCTGTTTGAGGAAACGCACCACCATATCGAAAGTCTCGTAAGGGTGGTGCAGCAGCATGTCCTTTTGCCGGATCGCGGCGAACATATCGCCGTCATGGTCCTGCACGCGTTCGGGAACCCGTGGGCTGAAGGGCGGCCAGAGCAGGTCGGGCCGGTCGTCCAGCACCAACTCGCCCAGGTCGGCAATGCCGATCAGCCCGTCCACTTCGACGACGGTGTCCACTTTGACGTGCAGTTCGGACATGATCAGGTCCTGCAATGCCTGAGGGGCACCGGCAGAGATTTTGAGGCGCACGACCTCGCCGCGCTTGCGGCGTTTCAGTGCCGTTTCGAATTCGCGCACAAGGTCTTCGGCCTCATCCTCGACCTCGAGATCGCTGTCGCGCAGCACCTTGAAAGCGCAATGGCCTTTGACTTTGTAGCCAGGAAAGAGCCGGCTGATCTGCAAGAGCAGCAGTTCTTCCAGCGGCAGGAAGCGGTGGCCTGTCTCGGCCGGCAAGGCGACGAAGCGCGCGATCTGGGGCGGCACCGGCAAAAGCGAGCGCAGCTGCCGCTTGTCCGAGGGGCGTTCCAATTGCAGAGCGAGCGCGAAGCCTTCGTTCGGCAGGAACGGAAAGGGGTGCGCGGGGTCGATAGCCAGTGGCGAGAGAACGGGGAAGACCTGTTCGAGGAACACATCCTCGAGGTATTTCACATCATCCTTGGTGACATCCTCGCCGGTGAGGATGTGGATGTCTTCAGCCGCCATCAGGCATTGCAGATCGGTAAAGACCTCTTGCTGGCGCGCCATCAGGCGGCGGGCGTCCTGATCGATGACAACAAGTTGCTCGGCAGGGGTGCGCCCGTCGAGGCCGGGGGTCGTGTTGCCCTCGTTGGTCAGTTCGCGCAGGCCCGCGACGCGGACGGTGTAAAATTCATCAAGGTTGGTCGCCGAGATGGACAGAAAGCGCAGACGTTCCAAAAGCGGCACGCGCGGGTTCTCGGCCTCTTCCAGCACGCGCCAGTTGAACGACAGCCAGCTCAGCTCACGGTTTACGAACCGGTCCGGCGTGGTCACGTCGATATCGAGTGTGGTGGGCGCCGGGTAGGCGCCTTCAAGGAAATTTGCGTCTGTCATAAGGTCTTATCGGCCGCAATGATTGCGGTTATGTGACAAGTATCGGCTTGTCAGCCCTGCTTGTCCAGTAGCTCGGCGGCGAGCGATTTGTTGATCTTGCGCCCCTGTGCCAGTGATGCCTGATCCAGGGCTTCGATAATGCGGGCGGCGGCGGCATAGGACCGTTCGATCCGTGTTGCCAGATACTGCACCAGTTCCGGTTTGGGGATGATCTGGCGGTCGGCGAAAAGCTTCATGATAAGCGCGGTCAGCAGCGCATCGTCGGGGTTGTCGATCTCGATCACAGTGGCCGCCTGCATCCGGCTTGCCAGATCGGGCAGGCGGATCGGCCATTGCAAGGGTGGCCTGTCGGCGGTCAGCAACAGCAGCCCGCCAGCCGCGCGCAGGTTGTTGTGCAGGTGAAAGACAGCCACTTCAGCGTGCTGCGGCAGGCGCTCCATGTCTTCGATGATCACAGCGCGCGCGTCGGTCCGGAAGGTCTCGGGCATTTGCTCGGCCGCGATCACGTCTGCGTTCTGTGCCGCGCGGAAGATGCGGGCGAGGTGGCTTTTGCCAGCACCGGTCGGGCCGACCAAAGCGAGTTTGCGTTCGGGCCATACCTCGGGCGCCTCGATCATGGCGAAAGCCTTGGCGTTCGCTTCCGAGACAAAGAAGTCATCCGGCCCCCAGGCGACGCCGGTGGGCCAATCGAAGGCAAGTTGATCCGCCATCACTCGCCCTCGTGGGTCCCGCGATAAAGCAGGCTGCGCTTATACTGCCCGATCCCCCAACGTGTCAGCACGCCGATCATGGCAGCGATGGGCACGGCAACAAGCATCCCGACAAAACCGAAGAGCGATCCGAACACCGACAGCGCAAAGAGCAGCCAGACCGGATGCAGGCCCACCGATCCGCCCACCAGCTTCGGCGTCAGGATATTGCCTTCCATGAACTGCCCGAGCGCAAAGATACCGGCCACGATACCGATCCTGATCCAGTTGGTGGAATAGGTGACCACATCACCGTCAACGACTTCGATGGAGCCCCAGAATTGGAAGAGGGCAAGCCCGATGGCGAGAATGCCGCCGACCAGTGCGCCAACGTAAGGAATGAATGTGATCAGTCCGGCAATAAACCCGACGATCAGGCCGAAGCTCAGACCCGCCAGCATCAGTGCGACAGCGTAATAGGTGCCGAGGATAAGGCAGACTGTGCCCTGTCCACGGATGAAAGAGGCCAGCGTCGCATCGATATCGCGGGCCAGCATCCGCACGGTCTCGACGTGGTCACGCGGCAGCATGCTGTCGATCTTGGCGGTCATGTTGTCCCAGTCGAGCAGCATGTAGAAGGCCACAACCGGCACGATGATCATCAGCACGATGATATTGATCAGTCCGAGCGCGGAATTGAGGATGCCGTTGATCAGTTCGCCGCCCTTGGCCTGAATGGTCTGACCGATGGCCGACAGCTGCTGGCTGATGGTGCTTTCGCTGTCCATCAGATCGGGGAAGCGGTCCAACAGCCCTGTGCGCAGCCGGTCGAAAAGCTCGGGCGCTGTGTTGATCAGCATGGCGCCCTGCTGGATCAGGGTCGGGATCACGAGCAGGATCAACAGGATAAAGACGAGGGCCGTGACCAGTGTGATGGTGGCAACCGAGGCCGCACGGCTCAGACCTGCGCGCTCCAACCGGTCGGCAATCGGGTCAAGGCAGTAGGCAATCGCGCCGCCAAGCACGAAGGGCAGGATCACATCGCCCAGAAACCATAGCACGACGAGAAAGGCCGCTGTCGCGATCCCCCAGTATTTGAGCTGTTCCCTGACCGGCAGTGCCATGCTGCGTCCCCGTTTGCGTTTGTCCAATTAGATGCGCGATGCGCCTCTGCGGTGCAAGGGCATGTCCGGATTTATCTGCGGTGTGACCGCACTCCCGCCTATCTCTGCGCTTGCGGGGGTGTGCGGGGGGGATTACACCCTCTGGCGAATAATCCTTATCCAGAAGGCCCTAACGATGCGTCTTAGCCGCTATTTTCTGCCCGTCCTGAAAGAAACGCCCCGCGAAGCCCAGATCGTCAGCCACCGCTACATGCTGCAGGCCGGCATGATCAAACAGGCCAGCGCCGGCATCTATTCCTGGCTGCCGCTGGGGTTCAAGGTCCTGCGCAAGATCGAGGATATCGTCCATGAGGAACAGGCCCGCGCCGGTCACATCGCCATCCAGATGCCGACGATCCAGTCCGCCGACCTCTGGCGCGAAAGCGGGCGCTATGATGCCTATGGCGAGGAAATGCTGCGCATCAAGGACCGTGGCGGCCGCGAGATGCTGTTTCCGCCCACAGCCGAGGAACTGGTGACGGATATTTTCCGCGCCCATGTGACCAGCTACAAAGACCTGCCGCTGACGCTGTACCAGATCCAGTGGAAGTTCCGCGACGAGGTCCGCCCACGTTTCGGCGTCATGCGGGGCCGCGAATTCTATATGAAGGACGGCTACAACTTCGACCTCACCAAAGAGGACGCGCTGCACGCCTATAACCGCCATCTGGTCAGCTACCTGCGCACCTATGAGCGCATGGGCCTGCAGGCGATCCCGATGCGGGCGGACTCCGGCCCGATTGGTGGCGATGACACGCATGAGTTTCTGGTTCTGGCCGACACAGGCGAGTCGGAGGTCTTCTATGACAGCGAGATCACCGATCTGAAATTCGGTGACCGCGCGATCGACTACAATGATCCTGCGGCCTGTCAGGCTGTGCTTGAGGAATTCACCTCGCGCTATGCCCGCACGGATGAAACCCATGACGAGGCGCTGTTCAACCAGATCCCCGAGGAGCGCCGCCGCTCCGCGCGCGGGATCGAGGTGGGACAGATCTTCTACTTCGGCACCAAATATTCCGACGTCATGGGGGCAACGGTTGACGACGGCAAGGGCAACAAGGTTGCGGTCCACATGGGCAGCCACGGGATCGGCGTGTCGCGTCTGGTCGGTGCGATTATCGAGGCCAGCCATGACGACAAGGGTATCATCTGGCCCGAGGGCGTGACGCCGTTCCATTGCGGGATTGTGAACCTGAAATCCGGTGATGCGGAAGCCGATGCGGCCTGCGAGGCGCTCTATGCGTCGCTGACCGCCCTCGGCCTCGAGCCGCTCTATGACGACCGCGAAGAGCGTGCGGGCGCCAAGTTCGGCACGATGGATATGATCGGCCTGCCGTGGCGGATCACCGTCGGTCCGCGTGGTCTCAAGAACGGCGTCGTCGAAGTGACGTCGCGCCGGACGGGCGAGAGCGAGGAAATGACGCCTGAGATGGGCGTGGCGAAGATTGCTGCGATTTACGAGGGTATTGCCTAGCCACAGGTCCTTGGCTGACCGCACAGCCGGAGCCTATGGTGGGACTATTTCTGGCGAAATGATAAGCGCGCCGTCCTTGACCATCAGGGCGGCGCATTCCACCCTGCATCGGAGCAGCAAGAGAGCGTTATGGCAGACGTCCGTCAAACAAAACCCTTTGCGCCTTTCGAATGGATGATCGCTTGGCGTTATATCCGTGCCAAGCGTGCCGAGGGTGGTGTCAGTGTGATGACATGGATCAGCCTCGTCGGTGTCACGTTGGCGGTTTTTGCGCTGATTGCGACGCTGGCTGTGCGCTCGGGCTTTCGCGCCGAGTTCATTGATACGATCGCGGGGGCCAATGCCCATATCAGTGTGGTGATGCCGCGCGGAGTGATTGAGGATTTCGAAGGTACGGCGGAACGGATTGCCACCGTCGAGGGTGTGAAGTCTGTTGCGCCTTTGATCCGCGCGCAGGCCATGGCCTCGGGCAATGGCCGCATCGGGCTGGCCGATATCTATGGCATCCGGCTGGAAGACCTGAAGACCTCGGAAGCGATTGTCGACAGCGAGCGCACGGTCGGCAATATCGACGATCTGCCAAAGGGGATCGCGATTGGCTCGGCACTGGCGGCCAATCTTGGCCTTGATGTCGGGGACCGGATCGAACTGACCACGCGCTCGGGTGCGGCGACGCCCATGGGCCAGAACACGCGGCGCAATGCCTATGAGGTGGTCTATATCTTTTCCACGGGTCGCTTCCAGATCGACGAGGTGCGGGTCTACCTGCCGTTTGATGAGGCGCAATTCATCTTAGGCCGTGACGGGGTGGCGGACGAGCTGGCGATCATTCTGGATGATCTCAACC
>CAXQAV010000079.1:0-2151 GCA_964221795.1 Luminiphilus sp.
CGTGGTGATACCAGTGCGGGAGAGAACGGGCTGGCTGCACTGCCGGGGCGCGAAGGTGATGCACGTGCGGCGATTGATCAGGCGCTGGGCTATGCACGTGCGATCGGGGCAGGAGCGGTGCATGTCATGGCCGGCTTTGCGGCAGGGCCAGAGGCGGAAGCGACCTTCATCTCCAACCTCACCTACGCCTGCCAGCAGGCAGGCGATATCACGATCCTGATCGAGCCGCTGAACCGCCACGATGCGCCGGGGTATTTCCTGTCAACGACCGATCAGGCGCAGGGGATCATTGCGCAGGTGGGCGCGCCCAATCTGAAACTGATGTTCGATTGCTATCACGTTGGCCGGATGGAGGGTGATCTGGTGACGCGCTTTGCGGCACTGCAACCGATCATCGGGCATGTGCAATTCGCCTCTGTGCCCGACCGCGGCGCGCCGGATGCGGGCGAGATCAACTACGCCTTCGTTTTTGCGGAACTGGCGCGGCTGGGGTGGGATCGTCCGCTGGGTGCGGAATACCGGCCCAAGGGGCCGACGGGTGACACGCTCGGCTGGATGAAGAGTCTTACAGTCTGAGGTGGCAAGGGTGGCGCGCAGCCGCGCCACCCTCAGAAGGCTTACCAGCTGTTGTAGCCGAGGTATTTGCCCGACATCTCGACCTTCACGCGGTCGCCCTTGGGGTTCTCGACGCGGGTGACGGTCATGTCAAAGTCGATGGCGGACATGATGCCGTCGCCGAATTTTTCCTGAATGAGCGCCTTGAGGGTCGGGCCGTAAACGCCGACGATCTCGTAGAAGCGGTAGATGCAAGGGTCAGTCGGCACGGCCTGTTCCCAGATCTTTGTGGGGCTTTCGGCCAGCACGCTTTCGGCCTCTTGCGGCAGACCCATGACTTTGACCATCAGCGCGGCTTTCTCGGGTGGAAAGGCGTTCATGCCCATCGCGGCGGAATGGGTCCAGACCGGAGACATGCCGATCTTGTCGGCGATTTCTTCCCATGTCAGGCCGGCCTGTTTCTTGGCCGAAATGATCATGGCGGTGACGTCCTCTTTCGTCATGTCAGTCATTGTGAGCGTGTCCTTCATTTTACAATCCTAGCTCTGTTAGTCCGGGGTGGTTTTCGGGGCGGGGTGTGCCTTCGGGCCAGTGGAAGAGGCGGTCTTCCTCGCTGATCGGCACATCGTTGATCGAGGCGTGGCGCACGGCCATGTAGCCAAGATCATCGAATTCCCAGTTTTCGTTGCCATGGGCGCGGAACCATTGGCCGCTTTCGTCGTGCCACTCGTAGCAGAACCGCACGGCGATCCGGTTGGTGTCATGGGCCCAGATTTCTTTGATCAGCCGGTAGCCGGTCTCGGTCGCCCATTTGCGGGTCAGGAATGCCTCGACCTCGCCGCGGCCGTTCAGAAACTCCGAGCGGTTGCGCCACTTGGTGTCCGGCGTATAGGCCAGCGCAACCTTGGCCGGATCGCGTGTGTTCCACGCGTTCTCGGCCATGCGCACCTTCTGGATCGCATCTTCCAGCGAGAAGGGCGGCAAGGGTGCGCGGGGTGGGCGTTCGGTCACCGGCCTTACCCTTCTACAGCGCGCAATAGCGGCGCAGGCTCTGGGTCTTCGACATCGGCACCGTCGGTCAAATCGATCCGCACCGTTGCGGGGCTGTTGACCCCATCGGACGGTTTGCCAGCCAGTTCTGCCGAACGCTGGCCGAGGAACTGCACCAGATGGTTGCGGATCGCATAGTAGTTCGGATGCTCTACAATCGAGGTGCGGTTGCGCGGGCGCGGGATGGTGATCTCGACGCTTTCGGCAACCTTGGCCAGCGGGCCGTTGGTCATCAGCAGGATGCGGTCGGCCAGCAGGATCGCCTCGTCGATGTCATGGGTGATCATGAACACCGTCTGGTCGGTATCGCTCCAGACCTTGATCAACTCGTCCTGAATGGTGCCGCGTGTCAGCGCGTCGAGCGCGCCAAAGGGTTCGTCCAGCAAAAGCAGCTTGGGTTCGTTTGCGAAAGCGCGGGCAATCGACACACGCTGCCGCATCCCACCCGAAAGCTGGCTCGGCTTGCGGTGGATCGCGTCACCCGTCAGGCCGACCTTGGCGAGGAACGCGGTGGAATGCTCGACCACCTTGGCCTTGTCCCAGTCG
>CAXQAV010000080.1:0-7050 GCA_964221795.1 Luminiphilus sp.
CTTTCGCGAAGCTCATCCCAAACCATTTTATAATACTCATCCCAAACTACTTCAAAAATTGAGGCGCCGATAGCATCGGCCGCCTGGGCCAAGGACACCGGTGCTGCGCGGGTGACCCGCGAGGCGGCGATGGCCAAGCTGTTTTCCACCGATCAGGCGCAGCATGTCATCGACAAAGCTGTGCAGCTGCATGGCGGCGACGGGGTGCGCGAGGGGCAGAAGGTGGAGGAACTCTACCGCGATATTCGTGCTCTGCGGATTTACGAGGGTGCATCAGACGTGCAGCGGGTGGTGATCGCGCGCCAGGCGCTGGCCGCCTTTCAGGGAGGAAATTGAGATGCTGGGACCGACAGCGCATGTGGATACGTTCACCCGCGACAACCTGCCTCCGGCAGAGCAATGGCCGGAATTCCTGCTGGAGGGGTTCGACTATCCCGAATACCTGAATGCTGCGGTCGAGCTGACCGATGCGATGGTGGAGAAGGGTTTCGGCGACCGCACCGCGCTGATCGGCAACGGGCGTTATCGCACCTACAAGGAGCTGGCAGACTGGACCAACCGGCTGGCGCATGTGCTGACAGAGGACCTGGGTGTAAAGCCGGGCCACCGGGTGCTGATACGCTCGGCCAACAACCCGGCGATGGTGGCCTGCTGGCTGGCGGCGACCAAGGCGGGCGCGGTGGTGGTCAACACCATGCCGATGCTGCGCCGGGGCGAGCTGGCCAAGATCGTCGACAAGGCGGAGATATCCCACGCGCTGTGCGACACCCGGCTGAAGGACGAACTGGTCGCCTGTGCCAAGGATTCGAAATTCCTGAAAACTGTGGTGGGGTTTGACGGCACCTCCAACCACGATGCGGAGCTGGACCGGCTGGCGCTGGAAAAGCCGGTGAGTTATGAGGCGGTGAAGACGGGCCGGGACGATGTGGCGCTGCTGGGATTCACCTCGGGCACCACGGGATCGCCCAAGGCGACGATGCATTTTCACCGCGATCTGTTGATGATCGCCGACGGTTATGCCCGCGAAGTGCTGGATGTGCAGCCCGAGGACGTGTTCGTGGGCTCGCCGCCGCTGGCCTTTACATTTGGCCTTGGCGGTCTGGCGATCTTCCCCTTGCGCTTCGGCGCGGCGGCGACGCTTCTAGAAAATGCCAGCCCGCCGAACCTGATCGAGATCATCGAGAAGTACCGCGCAACTGTCTGTTTTACCGCGCCAACCGCCTATCGCGTGATGCTGCGCGCGATGGAGGAGGGGGCGGATCTGTCCTCGCTCAGAGCGGCGGTCTCGGCCGGGGAAACCTTGCCCGCGCCGGTGTACCAGGAGTGGATGGAGAAGACCGGCAAGCCGATGCTGGATGGCATTGGGGCCACCGAGATGCTGCATATCTTCATCTCCAACCGTTTCAGCGATCACAAGCCCGCCTGTACCGGCAAGCCGGTGAGCGGCTATGAGGTGAAGGTGCTGGACGCCGACGGCAATGAGGCCCCGCGCGGCGTGGTCGGCAGGCTGGCGGTGAAGGGGCCGACCGGCTGCCGATACCTGGCGGACGCACGGCAGGCGGATTACGTGCAGGGCGGCTGGAACATCACCGGCGACAGTTTTGTCCAGGATGCCGAGGGGTATCTGCATTTTGCGGCCCGCAACGACGATATGATCGTCTCGGCCGGCTACAACATTGCCGGGCCGGAGGTCGAGGCAGCGCTGCTGTCACACCCGGCCGTGGCGGAATGCGCGGTGGTCGGCGCGCCCGACGAGGCGCGTGGCGAGATCGTGCAGGCGCATGTGGTATTGGCCGAGGGCCATCAGCCGGGTGATGAGCTTGTCAAGCTTCTTCAGGACCACGTGAAGGCAGAGATTGCCCCGTATAAATACCCGCGGTCCATCCTGTTCACCGATGCACTGCCCAAAACCGAGACCGGCAAGATCCAGCGGTTCCGGTTGAAACAGTAAAGGTCCCCTGCGGTTTCAGGCGATTGTTCTTGCCGGGAGGATGCAGAGATAGGCCGGGAAGGTTTTGCTGGCGGCGAGCCTGGAGCAGTTTTGCTCCTGTGGAGAGGTCGTCGCGGTGATCGCATACCGTTGTTGTGCAAGGCGCTGGAGGTCCGGAGGTGCTACTTGCAACGCCATGTGGTCGCAGAAACCGAGATTTCGCTGCGCTGAGCCGCAAACAAAGTGTCCGCACTGCGGAAGTGTCGTTCCTGACGTTCTTTTTTGGGGAGTAAATCAGCGCAAGGGCTTGATTTTGTTTGGAGGCGAGTACCGGAATCGAACCGGTGTACACGGATTTGCAATCCGAACCCAAGCTATTGATTTTAAATGATCTGGTGTTGAGAAAAAGACGGAATAAAACGGAAACGAACCGTGAAAGTTGCGAAGGCTATTTCCGCCTCCGCTGCGCTTCCAAAGCCCGGACTTTCTGCCGTGTCGAGCCTGCGTATTTGGCAATCATCGCCTTGGTAGTGTGGCCGGTGACAGCCGCGATCAGATCATCGTTGCAACCCAGGGCGGCCAGTTCCGCCGCCGCTGCATAGCGCAGCCCGTGCAGGTCGTATTCCTCGGCGCCAATTGCCTTGCGCACCTTCATCACGTCCTCATGTGCGCTGCGGTAGCTGGTGGGCTTCCCGCGCCCCCATGCGCAGATCGTCGGGCCGATTTTCGGCGTATCCGCCAGAATGGCGCGCAGGTGTGAGGTGAACGGCACCCACAGCGTGGCTCCGGTCTTTCCTTGCGCCACATTGATGCCGTCGCCTTCAATGTCGCTCCAGCGCATTTTCAGCACATCCCCAATCCTCTGGCCGGTTCCCAAGCATAGCTCGAACACCAGTCGCGCGCGGCCATCAGCGGCGGCGCGAAATTTCTCGATCATCTCCGGCGGCCACGGTTCGCGCGGTTTGGTGTCGGCCTTCAGAAGTGAAACGCCCTTGGCCGGGTTGTCATCGCGCCATCCCAGATCAATCGCGTGCTCCATCAGGATCCGCACCACCTGGACGATGTAGTTGGCGAAGCGCACAGTGTCGGCGTTGGTGTCGCGCGCCCGGATCACGTCCTTGCGGCGCATTGCCTGGACCGGCAACGGTCCCAACTTCTTGCGGACCCACGCCAGCACCTTGTCGTAGTCTTTCGCCGTACGTGGCGCGAGACGCTTGTAGCGCTGGCTGCGCTCGTAGTTGGTGACAAGGGCGGAGAAGGTCTTACCGCTGGAAGGGGCGGGCTGCGCCCCGTTCAGCAGCGCGGCATACTCCATTGCAAATTCCTTGGTGCCAGGCGCGGAATTGATCCGGGTCGTCTGGTATCCGCGGCGTTGGAAATACAGAACGCCCTTCTTGTTGTAGACGTGCGCCGGCAAGTCTCGTTTCATCGCTTCAAGTCCACAAGGTCGAAGGGGTCGCTGGTTTCCTTTGTCGCCGACGGGCTGACGTGAATGCTACCATCTGGGTCGATGGTAACGGAAAATCCCTGTGCGGCCCATTCCGTCACTGCTTTGCGTAGCTCGGCCGGGCGCCAGATCGGCCTGGCAACCGCTTCGTGCTTTCCCATCTAATCCTTCTCCCTTCGCGGCATGACGGTGCAGAAAATACTCATGCTCTATCTCCTGTGCCTTCCTCTAACAGAGAGGCTCACTGAGTTTGGTTGATCTGATGCCCGGTCACTGTCAGGGGATCAGCGGGGAACCACGGTCCCGTCGATCTTGCGTTTCCACTTGCTGTGCTTGGAGCCGGGCAGGGTGGCCTTGGCCTTGCGAGCGCCGCTGTGCTTGGCCGCCACGCGCTTGCACTTGGCGATGGTTGGCGCGTCCTCTTTTGAGGTCTTGGCTCGATGGCACCGCTCATGCGCAGGCCGCAGGTTGTCGTCGCTGTCGTCGCCGCTGATTTCAAGCGGGATCACGTGGTCTGCGTCCCAGCGCTCGCGGGTGCCGTCGATCGGCTCCCCGCAGATGTGGCAGATGCCGTTGGCGGCCTGGAAGATGCGGGCGCGTCGGGTGGTGTTCATGCGACGGCGGGTCATGCGGCGGCTTCCTTCTCTTCTGCCCAGCCGCCCCATTGGTCCGCGGCGGCGTTCATCATTCCTGGGAAAGACCGGCTGCGAAGGCGGGCCCGCTCCGGGCCGGGTGGCATACGGTGAACCCGGTTCCAGCGCTTCCATTCATCGGTGCCCCGCTCTGGCTCTCGCAGCAGGTCGGTTGCGAACAGCGGAGGCAGCCCGCGCAGATACCAGCCGGTTGCCTTGTAGGCGGGTTCACCGAACCAGTACGGCTGCACCATCTGCGGCTTGGGCAGATCGGCAGGCATCCGGTCCCGCGCCAGATCGTTCATCTCCGGGTTTTCAATCGCCACGCGCTCGATCGGCGCCGACCAACAGGCGGTGAAGATGCTGACGCCCTCCTCGAACTCGGCGCGCATGTCATCCCAGCTTTTGCCCTTCGGCAGTTGCTTCGGAGCCGTCCACTTGCCCGGTCCGCTCATCCAGCGTCGGCCGGAGCGGCAGAGCCTAGTGCAAGGCGGGTGCATGACAGCGAGCAGATCCCAGCCTTCCAGCAGGATGCCGTCGCGAATGTCGCAGCGGATATGGCGGTTCGAGCCGTCCTCTGCCGGTTCCAGGTCGCACGACCATACGTCATGCCCGCGCTCGGCAAAGGCGCGGCGGGCGATGCCGCTGGTCTCGCAGCCGATCAAGATCTTGAGGGGCTTCATGCTGCCTCCCTCCATTTCAATTCTTCAGGGTCCATCAGTCGGACGTGTGGGGCGTACTCCCGCCAAACCGCGTCCATGTACCGGGCGAGGGTCGGTCTACTCATCAGGCTGGTGCAGGGAATGAAGCCCTTCGCAATGCGCTCTTTGACGGCGCCACGGTGCAGCCCCCCAAGAGCGCGCTGGATGAACTCGGCGTAATCCTCATCCTCAGCCCGGAAGATCGGGATGCCCCACTGGATATGGCAGTCAGCTTTGACGCTGGCAGGGTCGTCATGGGTGGCCTTTGCGATCTGCCCCATCCAGGCGTGAAACAGGCCGTTCTGAGACAGGGAGCGCTTTTTGCCTTCGCCCGCCTGCACGGTGACGTTGAAGGGCTGCGGCATGTCGCCAAGGCGCGTGTAGAGCGCAACAAGGCTATCCGCGTCTGTCACAACATGCCGCCAGTCCATCACGCGCGAGCCTCCTCGCCCAGGACGTCGATCATTTCCGAGCGGGCTTGCTCGTAGGTGTGGCCGGTCTGTTCGGCGGCCATTTCCACGCAAAGGCGCATATCTTCCAAACCTGGATTCGGAACCGTGCGCTTTAACGCCCTGAAGTTCTCGGCGTATGCCTCGCGGATCTCCTTGCGGGAGGTCAAGCTGCTGCCCCTACGCTGGCAGTCTTTTTCTCGATCTCGGCTTTCACGGCCAGCGCGTCGTTAGGGCTCTCGGCCCAGAATTCGCGAAGCGGCTCGCGATTTTGAATTGACCACGAATAGACCGCCTCGGGTTCGTTCTCCCGGATGAACTCAAGGCACCGGTCGGCAACCTCGCCAACTGGTATGCGCTGCAAGGAACCGCTGGGGTCCAGGGTCATCATGATTGCACGGTTCCCAAGCATGTTCTGGCGCTTGTGAACCGCCTCGCGCTCGACTTTCTGGCTTGGTGTCACGTCCTCCTGCGGGTTAACCTCCCGCATTTTGGCCGCTTCGACTTCTTCTTCTGCGTATAGGCCGCCAAACTGATCCGGCCAGCCAGCGCGTAGGGCTTGCCCCTCGGCACACTTGGTCAGCATGACAATCGGCATTTTCGCCCAGGTCTGGCTTGCAGCTTTCTTGCCGGTGGGCTTGCGGCGTCCCTCCTGCTGGTCATACGCCCATTCTTCTTCGACCGGGCAGAATTCGTCCCAATAGGCTTCGCCAAAGACCGGGAACCACTTGCCGCGCTTATCCTGCTTCCAGAGTTTCACAGCGACTGAAACGATGCCTTTCGGGTTTTCCGGTCCTTTCAGGCTTTCATCGTATACTACCTCGGGGCGGTCTGAGGCCGGGCGGTAGTCGCCACATCGGGCCGCAATGGCACGCAGGCCGTCACGGCCAACAATGATTGCCATGCGCCGCTTCTCGGGCTTGGATTTGTTGAAGACAATTGCACTGATCTGTTTACGGAAAGGGTCCAGGCCGTAGGACCGTGCTGCGTTCATGAACAGGTCAAACTCAAGGTCGTTGGTGTCAGCTGCGACCGTGTTTCGGATCGTTAGAAGTTGAGCGCCCGAATAATCCGCCAGTGCGTTCATGGTTAGGCCTTTCTGATTTGAATTGTGGTCCCGCCGTTGGATTTGGTCGCCCCGGGCACCTGCTCACCGGAGCGGATCGCGCTCAACAGGGCTGATTTGTCGAGCTTCGGTGGCTGTGGCTTGAAGAATTTGGAGGGGATAGCCGCCTCATCCGTCACGATGAGCTTAGGCGGGGTCTTCTTGGTGGTGATCGTGGCAGTGGGGAAGGTGTGACTTTTGACCTCTGCCATCTGGAATGCTTGGTCGATCAGGCCGCGCAAGCGGCCAGCGCGCTTCTCCGCCCGCTCTTTCCGCTGCCGTAGCTTCCCGATCTGGTGATCGCAGCCGGCGGCAATGATCTCACATTCCTCAATTTCACTTAGTGCGACCTCGACGGCTTCAAAAAGGTTGGTTTCGCCCTCTACAACATCATGGTTCAGGGCTTCGTCGTCGCTTGCAATTTCCTCAATCAGGGATTTCGCCGCGATGGCGTTCTTTTGAAGCTGTTCTCTTGTCAGGTCTCGCATTTCTTGCTCCTTGCGGAAAAGCCCCCGGCGGCGAACACAGGGTGGACAGGAGGGCCGCCGGGGTTAGGTGGCCGCGCTGAGGGCAGGTGCGCGGCTCAGGGAGTGTTCAGTGCGGGCGGGATGCCTCGATCGCGTGGGCGATGTTTCCCACCGCCTTGTGCGCGCCTCCGCCAGCGAGAAAGGCGACCAGCAGGGCGGCGAGCATCCAAGTGGTGGCGCAGACCAGCCACGCCATGCCTTTGCGGGCGAGGTAGCAGCCCTCGTATTTGTCGGCGGGGGAATTAACCCGGGCTAGGTG
>CAXQAV010000081.1:0-2524 GCA_964221795.1 Luminiphilus sp.
GTCACACTCTGTCCCTACACGACGCTCTTCCGATCTGAAATTCACCATCGTCATCGATATGCGTGCCCCTCAGCAAAAACAGTCGTCTTTTCGGCGCACTGGGCTTGTGTGGTGGAGGTCCTGTTCGGTGCGCCTGTCAGAATTGGTGCAAAGGTTGCGAGAACGACTGTGGCGCAGCATGGCTGGCCCGAGACCGGGAATTCAGTCCATGCTGCGCCCCGAAGTCTGGTCAACTCGGCGCCTGCCGGAACGGGGGCGGGCCGGTCAGGCAATACGTTCACAGAGTTTGCGATTGATCTCCTTGGCGCGCTCCACCAGCTTGGCCAGCGCGGGACCATCCTCCGCATCGGCGTCGATCTTGCGAGCCTCCTGCGCCCAGTCTTGGATCTCCGCCTCTGCCTCTTCCAGCGTTTGAAGACTGTCCTGCTGGCTGTGACGGGTTCTGGTCCGCTCGCTTAGACGTTCGCTGAGCGCGCTGCAAAGTTCGGTGTGCAGTTGTTCCAATCGTTCATTCGGGAGTTGCATTTTCACCTCCTTCGCGTGCGTACAGGGACCCAACGCGCAGACCTGCAGGTTGGTTCCAGACCGGTGGGATGCACCTGGGGCGCCCTTGTGGCGTATCGCCTGCACCGAGGGGAAAACGAACAGCCGCCGCTTCTGAGTGGTGAAGCGGCGGCTGCGGGCATGTGTCAGGCCTGACCGGGAGGAGAAGGTCAGCGGTGGCTTTTCACCGCGAGGCCGATCAACATGCCGACGCCTACTGCGGCAGCCATCGACAGGCCGGGGTTCTGGCGCACGAAACGCCGACCGTCTTCCGCCAGGCCGTCGAGAGATTTGACGGCCTGCTCCGCGTCAGCGGCCATTTTCTCGCGGACCTGTGTTCCGGACTCGACGATCCTGTCCGCCGCGGTCTGGGCAGCCTTGTTCAGCGACGCTGCCGCCTCCCTCGCATAGGCGCCCGCTTCGGACACGTCGGTTTTCACGGATTTCTTGCTCTGTGTTTCAGCCATGTCTTTTCTCCTTTCGAAGGGTCAACGAAGGCGCTCGGGCAAAAGTTCCGTATGTTGCGAAGTTCTGCGCTGCTGGCATGCGAAGGGCACGTTCATCCCGGTGCAGGCGGCCGCTGACAACACAGATGAGGGCGGGAGTTCGCCGGTGGCGGTAAGCAGGACACGCGCGCTCAGGCAGACAGGAACTTCTGCCGGGCTGGCGGGTTTATCTGCATATGACGCAACTGAAAGGACATGGCATGCTGAACTGGGCCTTGGTTTTTTTGGTCGTCGCAATCATCGCCGGCATCTTCGGATTTGGCGGCTTCGCTGCGGCGTCCGCCGGGATCGCTCAGATCCTTTTCTTCATCTTTCTCATCCTGTTCGTCGTTGCCCTGGTGCTGCGGCTCAGACGGTGAGAGCGCAAAGGCCGCGGGCAGTGATGTCTGCGGCCCTTGCCTGCGCGAGGTGAGGTGCAGCCTGCCTGTGGCGCGACGCTGGCCAAGCTGATCGGAACCATGGGGGCCGGTTTGCGTTGTCCTCCCGCCCTATATGCCGAAATTCAGATAAGGAGCTTTCGATGACTGACACGCTTTCCACCACCCCGAGTGCGGATTCCGTTGAAACCGGTGTGCGGGATACTGCCGCGATTGCCAAAGGGCTGACCAATGTCCTCGCGGACACTTACCGGCTGGTGTTCAAGACGCACGCCTATCACTGGAACGTCGAAGGTCCGGCTTTCTATTCGATGCACAAGCTGACCGAAGAGCAGTACGAGAACATGTTCGCCGCGGCGGACGAATTGGCAGAGCGCGTTCGTGCCCTCGGCCATCTGGCACCGTCGCGCATGCAGGACATTCTGGACTGTTCGCGGATCGAAGATGCGGAGGGAGACCTGAACGCGCGCGAGATGGCGGAAGACCTGGTCGCGAGCCATGAACGCATCGCGCACCGCTTGCATGCTCTGGCCGAGATGGCCGCCGATCGCCGCGATATCGTGACCGAGGATCTGGCCACGGCCCGCTCCGCCTTTCATGAGCAGGCAGCTTGGATGCTGCGGGCGATTGCGAAATCCTGATCGGAAACGAGACACGGCGGCAGTCGGCCGCTGCCCCTTGCCCCGATCGGTTCCGGGACCGGTCGGGGTTCTTTGTTCAGGTCGCAACGGGTCATGGTGTGCGGGTGATGCGCGAAGGCTTGCATTCAAAGAGGCCGAAAACGGAAACGGGCCGCACTGGGCGGCCCGTCCGTGAGTGCACGCATGTCCGCCCGAAGCGGTCTGCGTTCTTAGACTTTGAGCGTTTCGGTCGAAGAAAAGAACATGGCCTGGCTGACCGCGGAACGCACCTGCTCTTCCGCATAGGGCTTGGAGATCAGGAAGGCAGGCTCAGGCCCTTCGCCGGTGAGCAGCCGTTCCGGGTAGGCGGTGATGAAGATCACCGGGCGATCGCCGTGCTTTTCGAGGATGCCATTGACCGCGTCGATGCCGCTGGACTTGTCGGCCAGCTGGATGTCGGACAGGATCAGATCCGCCG
>CAXQAV010000082.1:0-2558 GCA_964221795.1 Luminiphilus sp.
CCGCCCCCGAGACCCGCGAGATCACCTTTGCATGGCTGACGCCAAGCATGATCCAGGATCAGATGGATGTGCCCGAAGAGGCGATTGCCCAGCTCTATCAGGAGCGCATCGCCGAGTTTGTGCAGCCTGAGCGCCGTCTGGTCGAGCGTCTGGTCTATATCGCGCAGGACCGCGCTGAAGATGCCGCAAACCGCCTTGCCGCAGGCGAAGTGACCTTTGAAGAACTGGTGGCCGAACGTGGCCTGTCGCTTGCCGATGTCGATCTGGGTGATCTGGCGCAGGACGAACTGGGCGCTGCCGGTGAGGCCGTCTTTGCTGCGCAGGCAGGCGATGTTGTCGGCCCATTCAACACGACCTTCGGCCCTGCGCTTTTCCGGATGAATGCCGTTCTTGCGGCACAGGAAACCACGCTTGAAGAGGTCGCGTCCGAACTCCGCGAAGAACTGGCCGTGGAGGCCGCGCGCACCTTCATCAACGATGCCACAGACTCCATAGTCGACCTGCTTGCAGGTGGTGCGACGATGACCGACCTTGCCGAGCGGACGGATATGGAGTTGGGCACGATCTCCTGGAATGCCGAAGTGTTCGAAGGCATCGCCGCCTATGACATCTTCCGCGCCGCCGCTGCGGCCGCTGAAGTCGGTGATTTTCCGTCGCTGGAGGATCTTTCCGATGGCGGTGTTTTTGCGCTCAACCTTGATGCGATCACGCCACCTGCCCTGCGTCCGATTGATGACGTCCGCGAGGATGTCATCGCGGCTGTCGTCGCCGAAAAGACCCGTGAAGCAGTCATGGCCAAGGCGCAGGAACTGGCCGATCAGGTCCTGCCGCTCACCACTTTCGACACGGTCGGGCTGGTCGCTACCGTGGAAGGAGGCGTCACCCGCCGGACCTTCGTGGAAGGCACGCCACCGGACTTCAACACCCAGATCTTCGAGATGGAAGTGGGCGATGTCCGCGTCATTGCAGCCGATGACCGCGCGATTATCGTGCGGCTCGAGGATATCGCGGCCCCTGACATGAGCGACCCGTCCGTGATCGCTCAGCGGGATGCGCTGGCCGCCAATGCGGCAGCCGGGATCGCGCAGGACATCTTTGATGCCTACGCTACGACACTGCAGATCGAGACGGACATCAACCTCAACCAGCAAACGATCAACGCGATCAACGCGCAGTTCCAATAAGGCTTTCCGATGGCGCTCCTGCCCGACTACGACACATTCGCCAAAGGGTTCGAAGCAGGCGCCAATCAGGTTGTCTACACCCGCATTGCGGCTGACCTCGATACGCCGGTATCGCTAATGCTCAAGCTTTCGGGCGCAGGCAAGAATGCCTTTATGCTGGAAAGTGTGACCGGCGGCGAAGTGCGCGGGCGCTATTCGATCATCGGCATGAACCCCGACCTGATCTGGGAATGCCGTGGCACAACAAGCCGCGTGAACCGGAGTGCGCGCTTTGACGATTCTGCGTTCCAGCTGTGCGAGGATGATCCGCTGACTGCCCTGCGCGGCCTTCTGGCAGAATCCCGTATCGACCTGCCCCGCGATCTGCCTGCCGCATCTGCGGGCCTCTTCGGGTTTCTGGGTTATGACATGATCCGGCTGGTCGAGCACCTGCCTGACGTGAATCCGGACCCTCTGGGTCTGCCAGATGCGGTAATGATGCGGCCCTCGGTCGTGGCAGTGCTGGACGGTGTGAAGGGCGATGTCATCCTTGTGGCACCGGCTTACGTGAATTCAGACCTTTCCGCCCGCGCAGCCCACGCGCAGGCCGCTGAGCGTGTGATGGATGCGCAGCGCGCACTGGAACGCCCGATGCCAAGCGAAAGCCGCAACCTCGCTGATCCCGCGCCCGTCGCCCCGCCTGTGTCGAATGTCACCCATGAGGGCTATCTGGCAGCGGTCGAAAAGGCCAAGGAATACATCCGCGCCGGTGATATCTTCCAGGTCGTGCCCGCCCAACGCTGGACTCAAGAGTTCCGCGAGCCGCCCTTCGCGCTTTACCGCTCGCTGCGGCGCACGAACCCCTCGCCTTTCATGTTCTTCTTCAACTTCGGCGACTTTCAGGTGATCGGCGCGAGCCCAGAAATTCTCGTGCGGGTCTTCGGCAAAGAGGTCACCATCCGCCCAATCGCAGGCACGCGGCCAAGGGGCGCCACCCCAGCCGAGGACAAGGCCAACGAGTTGGACCTGATGGCCGACAAGAAAGAGCTGGCCGAGCATCTGATGCTGCTCGATCTGGTGCGCAACGATACCGGCAAGGTCTCCAAGATCGGCACCGTGCGCCCGACCGAGCAGTTCATCGTCGAGCGCTACAGCCATGTGATGCACATCGTCTCGAACGTCGTGGGCGAACTGGCCGACGATCAGGATGCGCTCAGCGCTTTCTTTGCGGGGATGCCTGCGGGGACGGTCTCGGGTGCGCCGAAGGTGCGTGCGATGGAGATTATCGACGAATTGGAACCCGAAAAGCGTGGCGTCTATGGCGGCGGTTGCGGCTATTTCAGCGCCAATGGCGATATGGATATGTGTATCGCGCTGCGGACAGCCGTCCTCAAG
>CAXQAV010000083.1:0-11580 GCA_964221795.1 Luminiphilus sp.
CCACAGATGATAGATTTGCGCGAAATGCATCGCGCCAGACGCATTACGAATTTGCCACGAAATCTGGTGCGATCCGTGTCATGAGGCTGACAGGGGCTTTTACGGGTAACTCACCCGATTGTGTCACAACAACGGGGATAGACATCACATCAGAACTCCGTGAAAGAGCTGAAAAAGAGACGGCATATAAAAAGCTTCAAGCGCAAACAGAAGAACTGAAAGCGCAGTCAATAGAACTCAAACGAAGCCTTGATGAGCAGAAGCGCCTCGAAGAAATGGCAAAAACCTATCTCGACGTCAGTGAGGGTCTTTCGGCACTTCAGAATGAAAAGTTTGAGATCATCCAGATGTCGCAACCTATGCTGGATTTGCTTGGTTACGATCGTGTCGAAGACCTGCCAGAAACGAGTGCACTTCGTGCAGACGACCTCGTAAATCTGTCAGAACGTCGAACAGAAATTTTAGCAACCCCGGTTGGTGTATCGATTAAGCCATCTACAGTGTCGTACTGGACGAAAACGGGTGATAAAAGAACGTTTCAAATCCGGGGTAAGTGGTATCCAACTATCGATGGTCACAGCCGTGTTCTTTCAAGCATTTTTGAAGACATCACCCTTTTACAGGAACAAGCGGAAGCCTTGGAGCGCCAAGCGGAGACAGATCCGCTTACCGGCATTTTAAACCGGCTTGGCCTCGAGAAACGCTTGGGCGATGTTCAATCATCCCAGCGCCAATGCGATTGGGCTATTTGTCTTATCGATCTTGACTGGTTCAAGTCTGTTAACGATACCTTCTCGCATCGTGCCGGGGATGATTTGTTGAAGGCGGTTGCCAACACGCTTGCGACGCTCGTCTCTAAAGAAGGTTTTGCGGGTCGACTTGGCGGCGAAGAGTTTCTCGTTGCAGAACCATGGCAATCAGACGAACAGGCCCGTGTTTTGGGCGAACATGTGCGTCAACAGATTAGAGTGACAGAAGTCTACAGCGGCGATCATAAGATTGCGCGCACTGGGTCTGTTGGCGTGGCCCGCTTGCGAAATTCTCAACCCTTGGGTCATGCCCTCCACGTAGCAGATATCGCGATGTTCAAGGCGAAAGAGCAGGGACGAAATAAGGTTATCATGGCTGACGAGGCTTTTATCGAGGAGCAGCGCAACAACGGGGCCTTTGTCACAGAACTCGATATCATCGAGGGTCTCAAAAACTCTGAATTCACATACTACCTCCAGCCCATCTTCAACACCAAAGAAAATCAGGTGGAAGGCTTCCAAGCACTGGCACGTTGGGTCAAACCGGACGGAACTGTCTTAACACCTGCTGCATTTATGAAGCCTTTCAACGCAGTTTTTTATCGGCCGGAATATCTAGAACTCCGCCAAACAATGCGTCGTAAGGTTTTGCAAGGGCTGGCCAAAAATCCTGGGATCTACGTGAGCTGGAATGTTGATCTTGAACGCATTTTTATCGAGGGGTTCATCGATCGCATAATTAAAGCAAATAGAGATCTATGGTCTAAAAGTAATGTTAACCTTGTTATGGAAATATCAGAGGCGAAATTCCCTGAGCGCGTGGATGTCCAAGAGATTTTCCCCAATCTGCAGCCCCTACGCGATGCCGGAGTGAAGATCGCGCTCAATGGTTTTGGCAGTAGACAGAATAATCTTAGCCGCCTTACCGAACTCCCTTTGGACATCGTGAAGCTGGACAAATCGCTCATTGATCACATCGAACACTTCAGTCGGAAGCGCACTGTTTTGGAAGGTATTGTTTTGCTTCTTGACCGGTTGGAAGTCGAAGTCATTGCCGAAGGTGTCGAAACATCAGCGCAGGCGCGTATCCTCAATGAGTTGAAAATACATAAGCACCAAGGATGGCTCTATCATAAAGCAATGCCTGTATCGGAGGCTGTCCGTCTTATATGATAAGAGTTGTCTCGGTCGGATGCTTGACGAACACGTGCAATAATCAAGGTTATGGCGTTGCGAAAGACAGTCTTAGAGCTTTCTAGAGCGTCTTCCAGACGCTGTGCGGATCAGTCCTTAAGTCTCTGGTGGTCGCCGTGGCATCTCGTCCATGATCTGGGGCGACTATTATTCGGACAACTTCGATCTCGTCGTACGTCTTTGATATCTTCCGTAGTCGGACTTCCAATCGCTCAATTCGTCTCTTAAGCCGCATGGCTAGCCTCCAGAGCGATGAGACGGGCTTCTAGCTCTGTTAGTTCAAGCGTACGACGATAGGTCTCAACGAGCGCCATAACGTGTGCGCCCTCACTTCAGATTTGCGCGACGCCGACCATGTAGTTTTCCCCATAGGCTTTCGCGCACTTTGGGCAGGTGGTGTAGAAGAAATAGACGGCTTTTGCCTGTTTGCCCATCGCTTTGGCGGCGATCTGCATGTCGTGTTCGAAATCCTTGGCCCTGCGGTAGGGTCCTTCAAAGACACGGGTGATGAAATCGCCTGACAGTGTTGTCATCTCTTCATCTGGCACGTCCTTGTCTACCGCGAAGAAATGCTCGGCCTCCCAGGCCGATGTATCGCGGCTCAGCACAACTTCCGTGGCCGGATCGGCGGCATTTGCATCCTCGATATGCTCCTGCACGCGGGTGAAAACCTGGCCCATGTTCCACGGGATATGCATGGCGCTGCGTGTTGTGGCGCGCAGAAACTTCTTATCCTCGAAATGCAGATGCGTGTTGTCCCATCCTGTGGGGTTGAACCGGGGGCAACAATTGGTGGTGTTATTGCTGATATCCAGTTCTGGAAATGCGTTGGTGTCCATCTGAACTCTCCTATTTTGCGTTCAAGCCAGTTTAGCCGTTGGCCCGGTTTTACGATTGATATCGCTCAATCCCGGCTTGGCCGGCTGTGCGAAACTGCCCCCGCACAAGGCTGTGATGAGGAGGAGAGGATGACCGATCAGCGCATCACCAAGGACAGGGCGGACACGAACATGGCTGACTATGCCGCCACCCGTGCCGCGTTTTCCTGGGAAGACGCGCAAGCTCTGTTGGCGGGGTTGCCGGGCGGCCATCTGAACATCGCCCACGAGGCGATTGACCGCCATGTTGCTGCGGGCCATGGCGCCCAGATTGCGCTGCGCTGGATCGCCAAGTCAGGCGAGCGCATTGATTTCACCTATCAAGAGCTGCAGCACGCAACGAACAAGTTCGCCAATGTCTTGCGGGCGCGTGGGCTGGAGCCCGGCGACAAGGTATACGGGCTGCTGGGGCGGGTGCCTGAGCTCTATATCGCGGCCTTGGGAACGCTGAAGGCAGGCTGCGTGTTTTGCCCCCTCTTCTCGGCCTTCGGCCCCGAACCCATCCAGGCGCGCATGCAGATTGGCGGGGCAACCGCTCTGATCACGTCCAGCCGCCTGTACAAGCGCAAGGTTGCGGGTATCCGCGACACGATTGAGACGCTGAAAGAGGTGTTCACGATAGACGGTGACGGGCCGGACACCGTTGACCTTTCCCGGTTGATGAAAGACGCGGAGCCCGACTTTGCAACAGTGCGGACCGCGCCGGAAGACACCGCCCTGCTGCATTTCACATCCGGGACCACGGGCAAGCCCAAAGGCGTTGTGCATGTGCATCAGGCCGTGGTTGCGCATGATACGACAGGCCGCCTTGCCCTCGATCTGCGCCCCGGCGATGTTTACTGGTGTACGGCTGATCCGGGCTGGGTGACGGGGACGTCTTACGGGATCATTGCGCCCCTGACGAACCGCGCCACGATGATCGTTGATGAGGCAGAGTTCGATGTCACCCGCTGGTATGACATCCTGCAAGCCGAAAAGGTCAACGTCTGGTACACGGCGCCTACTGCCATTCGGATGTTGATGAAGGCGGGTGCAGAGGCGATTGGCACCCGGGCGTTTCCAGATCTGCGCTTTATGGCCAGCGTGGGCGAGCCGTTGAACCCCGAGGCTGTTGTCTGGGGAAATGAGACCTTCGGCATGCCATTCCACGACAACTGGTGGCAGACGGAAACGGGCGGCATCATGATCGCCAATTATTCCGCCATGGATGTGAAACCGGGGTCGATGGGCAAGCCCCTGCCCGGCATCGAGGCGGGAATTGTTGAGGTGAAGGGCGATGAGGTCACTGAGCTGACCGACCCCATGGCGATGGGCGAGCTTGCGTTGCGTCCGGGATGGCCCTCGATGATGCGTGGGTATCTCCACGAAGAGGCGCGCTACAAGAAGTGCTTCAAAGGCGGCTGGTATCTGAGCGGCGATCTGGCGATGCGTGATGCCGATGGCTATTTCTGGTTTGTGGGCCGGGCTGATGATCTGATCAAGAGTGCGGGCCACCTGATTGGCCCCTTTGAGGTCGAAAGCGCCTTGATGGAACATGAGGCGGTGGCCGAAGTTGGCGTGATTGGCCTTCCCGACGACACGGCCGGCCAGATCGTGAAGGCCTATGTTGCCCTGAAACCCGGGCATGACCCCACCGATGACCTGCGCCTTGAGCTGATAGGCCACGCCCGAAAGCGGCTTGGCCCCGCAGTGGCGCCGAAGGAAATCGCCTTTCGCCAGAACCTGCCCAAGACCCGCAGCGGCAAGATCATGCGGCGGCTGTTGAAAGCCCGCGAAATGGGGCTGCCCGAAGGCGACATCTCAACTCTGGAGAGCGATGAAAAATGACTGTGACCCGCGCAAAACCCCGCCTTGATACCGCCCATGTGCGAGACGCGCTGAAAGCGATGATGCGGATCCGCATGTTCGAGGAAAAATGCGCCGAAGCCTACACCCAGGAGAAAATCCGCGGCTTCCTGCATCTGTATGACGGGGAGGAGGCGATTGCGGTTGGGGTAATTCCGCTGCTGGAGCGCCAGGACCGCTTGGTTGCGACCTACCGCGAACATGGGCATGCGCTGGCGCGCGGTGTGCCGATGGGCGCTGTGTTGGCGGAGATGTATGGCAAATCCAATGGCTGCGCCGGTGGCCGCGGCGGATCGATGCATCTGTTTGATGCAGAACGGAATTTCTACGGCGGAAACGCTATTGTCGGTGGTGGGCTGCCCTTGGCGGTTGGCCTCGCGCTTGCAGACCGGATGCAGGGGACGCAGGCCACAACGGCGTGTTTCTTTGGCGAGGGAGCCGTGGCCGAAGGGGAGTTTCATGAGAGCCTGAACCTGGCGCGGCTTTGGGGCCTGCCGGTGCTGTTTGTGTGCGAAAACAACGGCTATGCCATGGGCACACGGCTGGACCTGACCGAAGCCGAAATCGATATCGCGGCCAAGGCGCGCAGTTATGCGATCACGTCCGAGGTTGTTGATGGGATGGATGTGGTCGCGGTTGAGGCGGCCGCCCGCCGGGCGATGCAAACCATTGCCAAAACCGGGCAGCCCTACTTTCTGGAATGCCGCACCTATCGCTTTCGGGCCCATTCGATGTTTGATGCCCAGCAATACCGCTCCAAGGATGAGGTTGCGGAGTGGCGCGAAAAAGGGCCGATCGTGCGGTTCCGTGACTGGGCCACAAAGAGCAAGCTTCTGCACGAAAGCGATGTGAGTGACATCAAGGCAGAGATCGCGGCCGAAATTGCGGAGGCCGTTGCCTTTGCCGAGGCAGGGACGGACGAACCGCTGGAGAGTTTGACCCGGTTCGTCATGGCCCCTGACCGCCCGGCCCCGCCTGCAATCGAGCCCCCCGACAGAATGGTTGAGACCACCTATCGCGAGGCCGTCAAGGCGGCGATCACCGATGCGATGACGCGCGACGATCGGGTTTTTCTGATGGGCGAGGATGTGGGCCATTATGGCGGCTGTTATGCCGTCAGCAAGGGCCTGCTGGAACAGTTCGGCCCAGACCGTATTCGTGACACGCCGCTATCTGAGTCTGGCTTCACGGGTGCGGGCATCGGCGCGGCGGTTGCGGGGATGCGCCCGATTGTTGAGGTGATGACCGTCAACTTCTCGCTTCTGGCGCTCGATCAGATCATGAACACCGCCGCCACGTTGCGGCATATGTCGAACAACCAGTTCGGTGTGCCGGTTGTGATCCGCATGGCGACGGGTGCCGGAAAACAACTGGCCGCTCAGCATTCGCACTCGCTGGAAGGGTGGTATGCGCATATTCCGGGGCTGCGGGTGCTGGCCCCTGCCACACTTGAGGACGCGCGCGGGATGCTGTGGACGGCCCTACAGGATCCCGACCCGGTACTGATCTTTGAAAACGTGATGCTCTACAACCGCAAGGGAGAGTTGGCGGAAAACGCCGGCCCCGTTGATATCGACCGCGCCGTCGTGCGCCGTGCTGGCAGTGATATCACGCTGATCACCTATGGCGGGTCGCTTTTCAAAACGCTGGACGCCGCGGAGGCGCTGGCCAGGGATGGCATCGATGCCGAGGTGATTGATCTGCGCAGCCTGCGCCCGCTGGATATGGACACGATTCATGCATCCGTGGCGCGCACCCATCGCGCCTTGGTGGTTGATGAGGGCTGGCGCACCGGCAGTCTGGCGGCAGAGATCGGAATGCAGTTGAGCGAAGACGCGTTTTATGAGCTGGACGCCCCGCTGGCGCGCGTGTGCAGCGCCGAGGTGCCGATCCCTTATGCCGCGCACCTGGAACAGGCTGCGATCCCGCAGGTCGACACCATCGTCGAAGGGGTCAAGCGGGCCATGGAGCAGACGCCATGAGCGAATTTCTCATGCCCTCGCTGGGCGCAGATATGGAGGATGGAACCTTGGTGGAACAACTTGTGGCCCCCGGTGATCCGGTGCACCGGGGCGATATCATCGCAGCGGTCGAGACCCAGAAAGGCGCCATCGAGATCGAGATATTCGAGGAAGGGTTTCTGGAGAAGTGGTTGGTGCCGATAGGCACAACTGTGGCCGTCGGCACGCCGATTGCGGTGATCCGTGCCAGCGACGAGCCCGATGCACCGCAGCCGGTAGACCCTGCCCCGCCCGGCTCACCGCAAGAGGTGCCCGATACGCCCGACCCGGTGGCACCCCCTGCCCCGCCCGAAGCGCCGGTGCTTCCGCCAGAGCCACCCCCGGCTCCGCCGCCCGAACTGCGCGCGGGGGGCCGTCAGCGCGTGAGCCCTGCGGCGCGGCGGCGCGCGGCGCGGACCGGTTTTGACCTCGCCCGCCTTGGCACAGACAGGATCATTTCGCTGGAAGACATTCCCGATGCAAAGGCGGATGCCGGGCCGGAACCGCTGTCGGCCATGCGGCAGGCAATATCGGCGGCGATGACGCGCTCCAAACGCGAGATCCCGCATTACTACCTCTCTGACCGCATTGATCTGACCCATGCAGAGGATTTTATCTCCGCCCATAATGCCGATCTCCCTCCGGAGGATCGGCTGGCGCTTGGGGTGCTTTATGTGCGTGCGGTGGCCTTGGCTGCGAAAAAATTCGCAGATTTCAATGGGTTATTCGAGAATGACCATTTTTCCCCCAGCGCTGATGTGCATGTGGGCATGGCCATCAACCTGCGCAGCGGTGGCCTTGTGGCCCCGGCCTTGCATGACGCCACCGAGGGCGATTTGCCCGCGTTGATGGCCCGGCTGAAAGACCTTGTGGCCCGTGTTCGGCAAGGGCGGTTTCGGGCACGCGAACTGTCTGATCCTACCATAACCCTGACCAGTCTGGGGGATCGCGGGGTTACAGGGATCACCGGCGTGATCTTTCCCCCGCAAGTTGCGATTGTTGGGATCGGAACACCAACCCTGCAACCGGCGGTGATTGACGGGGGCGTTCAGCCGCGAAGCATCGCGCAGATCACCCTTGCCGCCGACCACCGCGTCAGCGACGGGCACAACGGCGCCAAGTTCCTGCGCGCCATCATCAAACACCTGCAAAACCCGGAGCAGCTATGACCAACGATCCCATCCAAACCTTGCTGGCAGACCATCTGGGGCGCATCGCTCCCGAGATTTCCATTGGCGATATCGACCGAAGCGCCGATCTGCGGGACGAGTTCGACATCGACTCCATGGATTTCATGACGCTTATCACGGGGCTGGGCAAAGCACTGTCTCTGCCGATGCCAGAGGCGGATTACGACCAGATGCGCAGCTTCGATGATCTTCTGGGCTACCTGCGCAGCCATGCAACCTGATGCAAACACGACAGGAGTAAAGACCATGATCAATAATGCTCTGCTTGCCTTTGATGGATCCGATGGGGCCCGGGCTGCGCTGGATATGGCGATAGAGATTTGCACCAAATGCGATGCCACGCTGACGATTATTCATGTGCTGATGCATGGCCGCCCCGCCGCAGAACTGGTGCGCATGGCCCAGGCAGAGCACATGGTGCCGGAAACCTTTGGAACCGTGTCGCCGGGGCTGACATATGCCGCCGGCAAGTCCCACACTTTGTTTTCGCCCACCGAAGATGCGGCCGGGACGGCGCGGGTGATATCATCGGTGGGTGAACAGCTTGTGGTGCAAGCCAAAACCCAGGCCGAGGAGATGGGCGTGGCGACTGTCCGCACAATTGTGCGGAACGGAGACTATGCCGAAGAAATCCTGGCGGCTGCGGACGAAGGATCGGCCGACCTGATCGTGATGGGCTCGCGCGGATTGGGCGCGCTGCGCGGCGCTGTGTTGGGCAGTGTGTCGCAGAAAGTGCTGCATCACGCCCGACCATCTGTGCTGGCTGTCAGATGACGTACATGCGCGGGAGCATCAGCGCACGTAGTAGTAAGCCGCCAGGCTGCCCAGAAACGTCATCATCACCAACACCGAATCCAGCCCCAGCGCTCCGATCCGGGGTTTGCGCCGCACGATCAGCCCGACGAGATAGATGGCCGTCACTACGATCCCGAAGGATAGTGCGAGGCTGACGGTTTGTGACGCGCCCTGCAGGATTGGCCCGCCCCGATACAGAAGATCGGCCGGGAACACCAAAACCAGCATGATCAGATTGCTTCCGAAGATGTTCGAGATTGCCATGGTATAGGCCCCGATACGGGCCGCCGTGATGCTGGTGGTCAGCTCCGGCAAAGACGTGGCCGCCGCCAGCAAGGTGACGCCCACAAAGCTGGTGCCAAGCCCCGATTGCAGGGCAATCCGCTCAGCCAGCACCACCAGCAACAGGCCAAAGACGAGAATTGCAATGCAGGCAACAATGGCTTGTGCGACCAGAGCGCGATTGGACGCGGTTCCATCGTCCGAGACGGCCAGAAACGGCTTTGCCTCCGGGTCAGGCAGATCTACCGGGACCCAATCACTGGAGGCATCGTAGCGCCGCAACAGCCAGATGGCGCCCGCATAGCACAGCGCAATCAAGGTACTGCCCGCGCCAATCTCAAACACCGCAACCGGTTCACCCATCACCGTGATGATCAGGGTGATGGACAGCAACAGCACCAGCAATGTGGCCTCAAGCGCGTGATTGGCTTTGCGTGGATAATTGGTTATCGCCCCCCGCGCCCAGAAATCGGCCAGCCCAAGGATTGCCGTTTGCAGCGCAATCCCGCCAAAGAGGTTGTTCAGCACAAGGTTCTGCGCCTGACTGACGGCGGCCGATAGCGTTGTGGCCACCTCCGGCAGGGAGGTGGCCAATGACAAAAGCAACAATCCCACCAGCGACTTGGCCAGATGAAACCGGTCGGCCAGCGCATCCGCCAGATAGGCCAGCCGCGCACCCGCAACCCAAACAACCCCGGCACAAAGGACAAACAGGAGCAAGGTGGTGGTCAGGGCGGTGGCGGGGATCATCATTGGGCCGTTCTGCCGGGTTTTGGCGCGGCGCATCTTGATATTGCTCAATCAGCGCCTGAGGGCGGCTGCTACGCTTGGTGCAAATGAGAGGCTGAGTGATGTTCTCAAACGCGACAAGGCTGACCACTCTTGGGGGATTTGAGATCAAGCTGGATCCCAGTTGGTTTCTGATCGCCGGGTTGATCACCTGGAGTTTGGCGACCCAGTATTTACCGGCAACTTTGCCTGGCCACAGCGGAGTGGTTTATCTGGTGCTGGCGATTGTTGCTATGACGGGTTTTTTCGGCTCTCTGTTGCTGCATGAGCTGGCACACTCAGTTGTTGCCCGCCGATTTGGTGTGGGGATCAAGGCCATCACCCTGTTCTTTTTCGGCGGTGTTGCCGAGCTTGAGAACGACCCCCCGTCGGCCCGGGCGGAGTTGTGGATTGCCTTTGCAGGCCCCGCGATGAGCATCGCCCTGGGGCTTGCATTCGGGCTGTTGAGCCTGGTCTTGCAGGCGATGGGGCTGCCCCCCACCCTGACGGTGATTACCAGTTACCTGGCAACGATCAATCTGATCCTGGCGGTTTTCAACCTTGTGCCCGCCTTTCCAATGGACGGGGGGCGGATCTTGCGGGCCTATCTTTGGCACCGCACCGGCGACGTGCTGCGCGCCACAAAAACGGCCGCGCAGGCGGGAAGGCTCTTTGGCTATACGTTGATGGGCGTTGGCATTCTGGCGGTGTTTCAAGGCGGCCTGTCGGCGGGGCTCTGGTATGTGCTGATCGGCTTTTTCGTGCTGGCCGCGGCGCGCTCGGCCTATCAGGGCCAGCTGATGCAAAGCACGTTTGAAGGGAAAACAGTGGCGGATATCATGATCCGCTCTCCGGTTGTTGTCTCGCCTGAGATTACCCTGTCTGAGTTCGTTAATCAGGTGATGCTCAAGCATCGGATCAGTTTTGCACCGGTTGTGGCCGATGGGGTTTTGCTGGGACATATGGACAAGGATGTGCTGGCGGCCATCGACCGCGACAACTGGACCAGCACCCGCGTTGGAGATGTGTTTGCCGGGCTTGATGTGGCCGCCGTGATCCCGCCTGAGCTGTCGGTGCAGGATCTGCTGAACCAGATCGCTCAAACCGGTACGCGGAAATTTCTTGTGGTGGAGGATCACGAGCTGCGGGGCGTGGTGACACTGGTCAATCTGATTGCGCATATGCATTCCAAAGATGCGATCACGCCGGTGCGGGTCTGGTAGGGTCAGGCCTGTTTATGTGCCCGCCGGATGCCCAGGAGGGTGGCAAAAGGCCCAAGAATTTCAAATACAACTGTTGTCCCGATCGTTAGCGCAATGATCTGCGGCCCCCAATCCGGAAAGCGTTGTGCTGCGATAAGCGCCATGCCGATGGCGACCCCGGCCTGGGGCAGCAGCGCGGCACCGAACCACAGCCCTTCGCGGGCTGGCACGTTGGCAATGTGTGCCCCGATCATCCCGCCAATGAGCCGAGCGACGGTGCGCAGGGCGACAATCGCCAGCCCAACCCCGCCCAGAGTGGCTGCGACCGCGATATCAAGCGAACCGCCCGCAAGTATGAAAAACAACACCACAAAGGGCCATTGGATATGTTCGATTTCGTGGAAGGCGCTGGTGTGGTGCGCGGCCAGATTGACGATCACGGTGCCCACCACCATGCCGGCGATCAGAAACGACACGCCGAGCCATAACGACATGCCCGCCGAAAGAAACACAAGCGCCAGCGCTTCGATCTGAAGCGGTTCGCCATGGCGCAGCCGCCCCGTCAGCATCGCGGCGGGCGCGCCAATCACCAACCCCAGGGCGATCGCCCCGCCAACTTCCCAAGCGGCCTGCGAAAGGCCCGCCAGATCCTGCTGCCCTTGCCACTGCGCCACGAT
>CAXQAV010000084.1:0-10002 GCA_964221795.1 Luminiphilus sp.
ACGCTAGGCCCGCTTTGCTGACAGGTAAAGCGCCTTTGCCCCTTGGACTGAGCCGCGGGAACGCACATATAAGGGCCAACGCACGATTAAAGGAGACAGACATGCTGGAACTCGGTGAAAACCAGAACGCCGCCGCCGCTGATCTGATCAAGGACGGAACCGACGCAACATTCATGAAGGACGTGATCGAAGGCTCGCAAGAGGTACCCGTGATCGTCGATTTCTGGGCGCCTTGGTGCGGCCCCTGCAAGACGCTCGGCCCGGCAATCGAGGTGGCTGTGACCAACGCCAAAGGCCGCGTGAAGCTGGTCAAGATCGACGTTGACCGCAATCAGGCCTATGCGGGCCAGTTGCAGGTGCAGTCGATCCCGACGGTCTACGCCTTCTTTCAGGGCCGCCCCGTGGATGGTTTCCAAGGTGCCTTGCCGCCCTCGCAGGTCAATGAGTTCGTCAATAAGATCGCCGCACTTGCCGGTGACGGTGGCGATGACGGGCTGACCGCCGCCATCGAGGCCGCCGAGCAGATGCTCGAAGACGGCGCCGCTGCGGACGCCGCCGAGACCTTTGCCGCGATCCTGCAGGAAGACCCGAACAGCGCGGCCGTCTATGCAGGTCTGGTGCGCGCCTATCTTGCCTTGGGCGAAGTCGATCAGGCCGAGGCCATCCTGAACGGTGCCCCTGCCGAAATCTCGACCGATCCCGCACTGGAGGCCGTTCACGCGCAGATCACCCTTGCCAAGGAAGCCGCGAATGCCGGTCCCGTGGCAGAACTTCAGGCAACCGTGGATGCCGAACCCGGCAACAATCAGGCCCGTTTCGACCTTGCAATCGCGCTCCATGCCAACGGCAAGGTGCAGGAAGCGGTGGACCAGTTGCTCGAACTTTTCCGCCGTGATCGCGAATGGAATGATGGTGCTGCTAAGACCCAGCTTTTCAAGATTTTCGACGCTTTGCAGCCCAAGGACCCCGTGGTCCTGAACGGCCGCAGAAAACTCTCGTCGATGATATTTGCCTGAGCAGTTGCGCGGCCTACCTTCGTATACATGATTTCGAAGACTGACCTGCCGGATACAATTTCCGTCTTTCCTTTGCCCGGGGCGCTTTTGCTGCCACGGGCAAGGCTCCCGTTGCATTTGTTTGAGCCACGCTATCTGGCGATGCTCGACGATGTGTTGAAAACCTCCAACAGGCTGATCGGTATGGTGCAGCCATACGAGACACCGGGCGGCGGGCGTCTGCACGCCATCGGCTGCGCGGGCAAGGTGACGGCCTTTTCCGAGACCGAGGACGGGCGCTACATGATCACCCTTTCGGGTGCGTCGCGGTTCCGCATTACGGGCGAGGTCGAGGGTTTTACCCCCTACCGCCGCTGCAATGTGAACTGGAGCGGGTTCGAGGCTGATCTGGGCCCGACCGAACACGACCCCGGCTTTGACCGCCCGACCTTTATGAAGGCGCTGGGCCGTTATCTGGCCGAAAAGGGCCTCTCTACCGACTGGGACAGTCTGGGCGAGGCCGAGAATGAGCTGCTGATCAATTCGCTCTCCATGCTCTGCCCCTTCGATCCCGAGGACAAGCAGGCCCTGCTCGAGGCACCGTCCTTGACCACGCGGCGCGAAACGCTCATGACGCTCATCGAATACGACCTGCGCGGCGGGTCCGGTGAAGAGGTCATGCAATGAGCGAGACGCAATTCGATCCCAAAATGCTGGAGGCACTGGTCTGCCCCGTCAAGCATGGCACGCTGGAATATGATGCAGCACGGCAGGAGTTGATCAGCAAGAGCGCAAACCTCGCCTTTCCGATCCGTGACGGCATCCCCGTAATGCTGGTAGACGAGGCCCGCGCCCTCGACTGACCTCACATGAACAGGGTCAGCCCTGTCATCGAGACAACCGGGAACAGGATCGTCATGATCCCGCCCGAGCGCACGAAATCAATTACCCGATAACCTGCGGGCCCCATGATCAGCGCATTCACCTGATGCGTCGGGATCAGGAACGAATTGGACGTGGAAATTGCGACTGTCAGGGCAAAGACGGCAGGGCTCGCGCCCACTTCGATGGCAATCGAGACCGCCAGCGGCACCAGTAGCACTGTCGCCCCCACATTCGACATCACCAGCGTGAAGATCGTGGCCAGAATGGCGAGCCCCGCCTGCAGCGCGATCACCGGCCAGCCGTCGAGCAGAACGAGGATCTGGTGCGCGATCCATGCCGCCGTGCCGGTATTCTGCACCGCCTGCCCCAGAGGGATCAGCGAGGCCAATAGGAACACCGTGCTCCAGCTGACCGCCTGATAGGCTTCGTCCATCGACAGGACGCGCGACAGGATCATCCCCATCGCGCCGGTCAGCAGGCAGAGCGACAGGACCGTGTCGGTAAACAGGATCAGCCCCAGCGTGATCGCGAAAAAGAACAGCGCCCAGTTTACTTTATGCGGGCGCAATTCCTCCTGCGGGAAGTCCGAGGTCACGACGACGAAATCCTTGTCCTTCTTCACCCGCGTCAGGCGCTCCCACTGGACATGCACGACCAGTGTGTCGCCCGCCTGCAAGGGAACAATGCCTACATGGGTCGAGACATGGTCTTCGGTCTCCACATGGCTGAGCGTTTCTGCCCCGCGCTGGATCGCAAGGATCGACAGCCCGTGCGTCTGGCGCAGGCGCAGGTCGATGGGGCATTTGCCGATCACGGAAGACCCCGGCGGGATCACAACTTCGGCCACGCCGGATTCGGTGGGGGCGAAATCATCGGCAAAGACATCAAGCTCGGGCAGGATATCCCGACCGTAGGGGTCGGCAAATTCCTCCCAGATCACCCGCCGCAGGCCCAGAACGGCCAGCCGCGCGGGGGCTTCGATCACCGTATCGGCCATCGGCGCGATCACCTTCTTGCCGCGATAGGACGTCCCGAGGATATAAAGGTGATGCGCCATCATGATATCGGAGAGCTTCTGTCCAATCAGGATTGATCCCTCGGGGACGCGGATCTCGAAGAAGTCCGCACGCAGCCCGTAGGTCTTCTCGATATAGGCCTGCATCGACCGCGCCGATCCTGCATCCTCGCCATAGTCCCGCGTTTTCGGCAGGATCCAGCGCCCGAACAGCACGAAATAGAGTATCCCCGATGTGACCAGCATCAGCCCGATGGGCGTGACAGAGAAGAAACCGAAGGGCTCCATCTGCTGATCGGCGGGCAGGGACTCGTTTGCGGAAATCAACAGATCATTGAGCAGGATCAGCGGCGAGGATCCGACCATAGTGATGGTCCCGCCAAGGATCGCGCAGAACCCCATGGGCATCAGCAGGCGGCTGAGCGGGATGCCCGTGCGGGCCGAGATCCGGCTGATCACAGGGATAAACAGTGCCGCTGCACCGACGTTCTGCATGAACGAACTGATCACGCCGACGGACCCCGAAACGATCGGGATGATCCGCCCCTCGGTCTGACCGCCGTGTTTGAGGATGACCGCCGCGACTTTGGACATCAGCCCTGTCCGGTCCAGCCCCGCGCCGATGATCATCACCGCGATGATCGAGATCACCGCATTGGATGAAAACCCGACGAAAAGATGCGCAGGGTCGGCAAGGCTGTCGAGCCCCGGCAGGTAGCTTAGCCCGCCCAGCAGGACGAGAACCATGATCGCGGCGATATCGATCCGCACGATTTCGGAGACAAACAGGAACACGGTCAGGGCAAGCAGACCCAAGACGACAGTCATTTCCAACGTCAGTTCTGGCCCGATCATCATGTCCTCCCTCTTCCTGCTTAGCCTGTTCGGGTGAACGGTCAAAGCGATCTCGGGGGTTAAGGCAAAACTCTTTCCGGTTTGTGATCCTCCGGCATCTCTTCCGCAGGTGCGCGCACTACTGCGCGGCCGCTTTACCGGTCTGCAATCCTTGCGGTGCATCTTCCTGCCTCGGATATCCAGCCACGGAAGGCCATCAACCTTCCGGTCAAGATCAGGTTTCGTATGTGGTCCATCACGCGCTCTGACAAAGCGCCCGGACCCGCGCGAAGAATTCGGAAGGTTTCCAGCCTTTCGAAGGTTGAAGCCGTGACAGGCGGGCCCGCCCCCCTTGATCTTCTCTCTTTACAGACGCGTATCACCGGGCCGCCCTCAAGGGCCGCCGGGTTCTTCGTGCTGGGTGTGTCTCAAAGCCCTGATGATATCGGGGCGAGAAAGGCCGCAACTTCCCTGATGCGGGCGGGGATACCCTCTGGGGTCACACCTGCGCTGGGCCAACTGGCTGTGATCATCAGCCGTTCGGTCATCGCTATTGCGTAGGTTATACAGTGCTCGTCCTCGCAAAAGACCACCAGCGTGGCCGCTGTGTCATAGGGGCTGATCACCTGACAGCTGAGGTGGGTGTCGGGTGTCTGGGCGCACAGATAGTCTTCGCCCCTGATCTGCGTTGCTTCGGGCAGGGCGAGGCGGTCAGTGTGCTGCGCTGCGAAGCCTTCGGCCACGGCAAGCACATCGGCACTTGCCGCAACCTCGATCCATCCCAAGGCCGGATCAGTCTCGCGCCGGTCGTAGGCGATTTTGGTCACCACAGGGATCGGATTGCCGCGTCCGTCCTTCAGCAGATCGGTCACCTCCGCGCAGATCGTGGCATCTGTCGCGAGCAGTGGTGTTCCATCAAAATCCTCGGCCCGAAACACAGGGCCGCCGCGATAGAGGTTGCCGGCGTCATCCGTGATGCCGAAGTCAACGAAGCGGTAGAAATCAGGGCAGTCAGCAGCCGCCGGTCCTGCCAGCGCCATAAGCAGAGCGGCAAGCGCCGCCCTCATCCCCGCATCAGCCGAGGCAAGTCCCCCGTCAGCCCTGCTGCCTCGCGGATGAAATTGCGCCGCAGGCCGGGGGCGGCATTGACCAGCCCCATCCCGATATCGCGCAAGGACCGCAGCAGCGGGTTGTCGTTCGAGAAAAGGCGGTTGAAGGCATCCGTTGCCAGCGCCAGCGTCGCCGTGTCGAACCGCCGCCACGTCTGATAGCGGGCGAGCACCTGCGGTGCCCCGATATCCTCGCCCCGCCCGCGGGCGCTTTCCAGCACATCGGCCAGCGCCGCTACATCGCGCAGACCCGCATTGAGCCCCTGTCCCGCAATCGGATGCACCCCGTGGGCCGCATCACCGACCAGTGCCAGACGGTCCGCGATAAAGCTGTTCGCCAGCGTCAGGTTCAGCGGATAGGCAAAACGTGCGCCGACAAGGCTGATCTCACCAAGGAAGCTGCCAAAGGCGGGGCGCAGGGCCTCAAGGAAGGCGTCGTCATCCATCGCCATGAGTTCCTGCGCGCGGGCGTCACCCTCGCTCCAGACGATGGACGAGCGGTTTTCCGTCAGTGGCAGGATCGCAAGTGGTCCGGCAGGCATGAAAAACTGGTGCGCGATACCGCCGTTTGGCTTTTCATGGGCGACAGCGCAGACCACGCCCATCTGCCCGTATCCCCAGCCTGTGCGCTTGATGCCCGCGCGTTCCGCCGTGCCGCTTGCGCGTCCGTCGCTGCCGACCAGTAGGCGGCCACGGACAACCTTGCCCGAGGCCAGCGTTACACTCACACCACCCGCGTCAGCCGCCTGTGCGACGACCGTTTCCTCGGACAGTTGCGTGATCCGCGGGTCCGCCGCCATGGCGTCAAGGAAGGCGCGGCGCAGGTGCCGGTCCTCGACCATGAACCCCATCGGACCCTCTTCGATCTCGGCATGATCGAAATGCAGCATCCATGGGCTCGGCCCTTCGCCAGCGCGCCCGTCGGTGACCTTGATCTCCAGCATCGGCTGCGCATTGTCCTTGATCGCGTTCCAGACGCCGATGCCCCGCAACAGCCGCATCGAGGCATGCGCGAGCGCATAGGACCGCCCGTCGAATGCGGGGTCCTTGCGCGTGTCGATCGGCAGCCGGTCGATGATCGTGACAGTGAAACCCGCCTGTGCGGTAGCAAGGGCAAGGGCAGGGCCGTTCAGCCCGCCGCCCACGATGATGAGGTCAGTATCCATGGCCTGCAATATGCGCCCCCGCACGGGATTGTCCATGCGCCCCATGGCCGCTAGGTATCGTGCAAACAACAGGAGAGTCTCATGGACAAGTGGCGGTGGATGACGGCGGCGGACCTCGGGCGCGCGATTGGCGCGGGCGAGATTGATCCTGTGGACCTGACCGAGACATATCTGGCAGCCATTGACGCCCACGAGCACCGCGACCGTATCTATGCCCGCGTCACCCATGACCGCGCACGGGCCGAGGCCAAGGCCGCATCGGACCGCGCCAAATCGGGTCTGCGCCGCGGTATTCTCGACGGTGTGCCGATCTCGTGGAAGGACCTCTTCGACACAGCAGGGATCGTCACCGAAGCCGGCACCAAACTGATGGAGGGCCGCACCCCTGACGCAGATGCCGAAGTGCTGAAAACCGCCACAGCCGCCGGTCTGGTCTGTCTCGGCAAGACCCATATGTCTGAAATCGCTTTTTCAGGGCTGGGCCTGAACCCCGTCATGGGCACGCCGCCTTGCGTGAATGACCCAGAGGCCGTGCCGGGGGGATCGTCCAGCGGGGCAGGGGCATCCGTGGCCTTCGGTCTGGCGGCGGCAGGCATCGGCTCGGACACCGGCGGGTCGGTGCGGATTCCGTCGGCATGGAACGACCTTGTGGGACTGAAAACCACCCATGGGCGGTTGTCGCTCGAAGGCGTCGTGCCGCTCTGCCTGACCTTTGACACCGTCGGGCCGCTCTGCCGTTCGGTCGAGGATGCGGCGCTGTTCCTTGCCGCGCTTGAAGGCAGCAAGCCCGCCGATCTTGCGGGGGTTTCGCTCGATGGCGTGCGCCTGATGGTGCTGGATACGATCGTCCCCGACGATGTGCGCGACGCCCCGCGTGAAGCGTTCGAAGGGGCCGTGGCACGGCTCAAGGCGGCGGGTGCGCAGATCGAGCACCGCTACTTCGCCCAGCTTTTCGACGCCTTCCGGGTGGCTGGCGATCTCTATGCGGCAGACAGCTATGGCTGGTGGCGCGATCTGGTCGAGGCGAACCCCGAAAAGATGTTCCCGCAAATCCTCGAGCGCGTGCGCGGCGGCAAGACCGTGATGGGCGCGGATTATTGCGCGGGCTGGAATATGCTGCGGCAGATCCGCCGCGAGTATTTCGAGTGGACCAGCCAGTTTGATGCGGTGATCATGCCGACCGCCGCGATCCTGCCGCCCCATGCCGAGCGCCTGCTGACCGACGACGACTATTACAAGACCGAGAACCTGCTGGCCTTGCGCAATACCCGCGTGGCGAACCTGCTGGATGTCTGCTCGATCACGCTGCCGACAGCGGTGCCGTCCTGCGGGATCATGTTCAACGGGCAGAACGGGACGGAAGAGCGGTTGCTGCGGTTGGCGGCGGCGGCGGAAAGGGTTGTGTGGGCCTAAGTGCTGGGGGCATCCCCCTCCTGGGAGAGGCCGGGCTGGGCGGATTTCAGTTGATGCCCTCCACATCCAGACTGACTCAAAAGCCACAAAATCAACCGCTTGTGCCTGATCTGCTGGACAGATCGCCCTTTCCCGCGTTAATTTGAAAAAAAGCGGGGCGAAATGATCCCGTAAATTGAGGCAGTTATGGTATTTCCCGAGCGGTTTTCGGACCTTCCGGCGGCGACGTGGCCACGCTTGCGTGCGCTTTTGGACGTGCCGACCAAGGCATCCGAGACCATCAATATGACCATCGGCGAACCGCGCCACGCCTTCCCCGCTTTTGTGGGCGAAATCCTTGCAGCCAATCTGCAGGGTTTCGGCAAATACCCCGACAACTACGGCACCGCCCCGCATCTGGAGGCGATCAAAGGCTTTCTGAACCGCCGCTACGGCTTCGATATGCCGACCGACCAGATCCTGACGCTGAACGGAACGCGCGAGGGGCTCTATAACGCGGCCATGGCGCTCTGCCGCGAGGAAAAGCACGGACAGAAGCCGGTGATCCTCACGCCCAACCCCTTCTATCAGGTCTATGCTGTCGCCGCCCTCTCGGTCGGGGCCGAGCCTTACTATGTCCCGGCCACCGTCGAGAGCGGCCATCTGCCTGATTTCACGTCGCTACCAGCCGAAGTGCTGGACCGGACTGCGATTGCCTACACCTGCTCGCCCGCCAACCCGCAGGGGGCCGTGGCGAATGAGGCCTATTGGCGTGATCTGATCACACTCGCCGAAAAGCATGATTTCATCATCTTCGCCGATGAATGCTATTCCGAGATTTACCGCGACACACCACCGCCGGGAGCGTTGGAAGTGGCGACCAAACTGGGTGCCGACCCCGAGCGCGTCCTGATCTTCCATTCGCTCTCGAAACGCTCGAACCTGCCGGGGTTGCGGTCGGGTTTCTGCGCGGGCGGACCGGAGTCGATCAAACGGCTGCGCCTTTTGCGCGCTTTCGCAGGTGCGCCGCTGCCCGAGCCTTTGCAGGCCGTGGCAACCGCCGCATGGAATGACGAGGCGCATGTGGTCGAGAACCGCGCGCTCTATCACCGCAAATACGAGATCGCTGACGATATTCTGGGCCACGTCGATGGCTACCAGTCGCCGCAGGCAGGGTTCTTTCTGTGGTTGCCCGTGGACAACGGAGAAAGGGCGGCGGTGCGGCTCTGGCAGGAGACCGGCGTGCGCACGCTGCCGGGAGCGTATCTTAGTCAGGTGCAGGACGGGGTGAACCCCGGCGAGACATACATCCGGGTCGCGATGGTGGCCCCAACACAAGAAATGCAGCGTGGGTTAACCCTGATCCGCGACTGTCTGTATGGTTGAGGAACGAGAACATGGCATCTTACCAGTCCCGCAGACGTGATCCGCTTCTGGACAGCACCACACAAGCCGCGCTGGAGAAACGCAGCCGCGAATTGTTCGGGTTGGGGCTGATCGGGCTGGGTTTGCTGTTTGCCGTGATGATCGGCTCCTATTCGCCCGACGATCCAAGCTGGATTTCCGCCACGGACGCACCGGTGCAGAACTGGCTGGGCTATTTCGGGGCCTCGCTGGCTGCACCGCTGATCATGATTGTGGGCATTGGTATCTGGGTTGTGCCATTCTCCCTGCTTGCATGGGGTCTGCGCTTTGTCATGCACCACGGGCAGGAGCGTGCGCTCGGACGGGTGCTGTTTATCGCTTTGGCTATTGTTGTGGCCCCGCTGCATGCCGCCACTCTGACACCGTCACCCGACTGGCCAGCCAACTTCGGCCTTGGCGGGCTCTTTGGCGATACAGTTCTGGCTGTCTTGCTGACGATCCTGCCGATCAGTGCCGCTGTGGGCGTCAAACTGTTGTCCCTGATCACCGCTGTGGGTCTTCTGGCGCTGCTCGCCTTTGCGCTGGGCTTTACCCGTGCCGAACTCAAAGCCGCTGGCCATTTTGCGTTCCTTGGCACTGTGATGCTCTATTCCATGCTGCTCAAGGCTTTGGGGCAGGGGGCTGCGCTCTCTGCCACGGCAGCGAAAGGCATCAACTCCACCGTGCAGGCGCGCCGCGCGCAATATGCCGAAGCCACGCAGGATCTGGAAGACGAGGATGACGTGGTCGACCACTTCCGCGTGCCACCTGTGGTCCAAGGCGACCGTGTGCAGTCCCGCGTCGCTGCCGTGGTCCGTCCGACACATACGATGCCCCGCTCCGAGCCGCGCCTGATCGCCGCGACACCTGCCCCCGCAGCCGAGCGTCCGCCACTGACCGCCCCCCAGCGTGCCCCCACGACAGGCGATAGCCAGCCAGGTGGGTTCCTTGCCAATCTTCTCAAGCGCAACGATCCGATGCCAGAACCAGAACTGGTCACCCCGCAGCCACGCTTCCATGAGAGCGCAATGGGCACCGACAGCGACCGCGTGAAATCGCGCATTGCCGACGCCATCGCGAACCGCCAGCCCAAGCCCTCGCCGACAGGTGTGCGGATCGAGCCTTCGCTGACCGCCGGACGCGGCCCCAAGCCGCTGGTCTTCACCCCGCTTGAGGAAGACACTTCGGCCGAGGAAGAGCTT
>CAXQAV010000085.1:0-2982 GCA_964221795.1 Luminiphilus sp.
CGACTTCAACGGCCCGATCTGCTACACGCCGGACGGCAACCCGCTGGTCGGTCCGGCACCGGGGCTGCGCAATATGTGGTTGGCCGAGGGGTTCTCGTTTGGCATCACCGCCGCCGGCGGTACCGGCTATTACCTCGCCCAGATGATGGTCGAGGGCGAGGCCGAAATCGACATGGCCTCGCTCGACCCCAAGCGCTACGGCGACTGGATGACGACCGAGTTTGCGGCCCGCAAGAACGAGGAATGCTACGACCACGTCTACATCCTTCACCACCCCGACGAAGAACGCCCTGCCTGCCGCCCGCTGCGCACTTCGCCCGCTTACGACCGTCAGGCGGCACGCGGCGCGCAATTCGGTTTCGTCAACGGCTGGGAACGCCCGAACTACTACGCGCCCATGGGCTTCAACGACCATGACAGCCGCTCCTTCCGCCGCGGCGGCTGGTGGCAATATGCCGTGGAAGAGGCCAAAGCGATCCGCGAGGGCGTTGGCCTGATCGATGCCACAGCCTTTACCAAGCACATCGTCAAAGGCCCCGGTGCTACGGCCTTCCTCGACTGGTTCACCACCAACAAACTGCCGCGCGTGGGCCGCATCAACCTGACCTATGCGCTCACCAGCCACGGCACGACCCGCACGGAATACACCATCGTCCGCCTGAAGGACGACGAATACTATCTGGTCTCTGCCGGTGCATGGTCCGACTATGACGCCGACTATCTGCGCAAGGCCATCGAGGACAAGGAGCCCGAGTTCGGCCGCATCGACATCCAGAACGTGACGACCCAATGGGGCGTCTTCGCCATCGCCGGACCGAAGTCGCGCGATGTCCTGAACGAGGTGATCAAGGACGCCGATCCGGCCACCGCCTTGTCCAACAAGCGCTTCCCTTGGCTCTCGGCCAAAAAGATCGAACTGGGTATGTGCCCTGTGAACGCAATCCGCGTGGCCTATACGGGTGAATTGGGGTGGGAACTGCATCACCCGATTGAGATGCAGAACTACCTTTTTGATCTGCTTGAGAAAGCGGGCGAAAAGCACGGGATGAAACTGGTTGGTGCCCGCGCCCAGAACTGGCTTCGTCAGGAGAAATCCTACCGCGCCTTCGGAACTGAACTGGGCCGCGACGCCACCCCGCTCGAGGCCGATCTGCCGCGCTTCGTGGACCTCTCCAAGGATTTCCACGGCAAGGCCGCGATGGAGGCCAAGGGCATCCGGTCCAAATGCGTCACTTTGTTGATCGACGGGCCATCAGACGCTGATCCATGGGGGCGCGAAGCGCTCTATGACATGGACGGCAACCGTGTGGGCCGTCTGACTTCGGGGGGCTATTCGGTGGCTTTCGAGAAATCCATTGGCATGGGCTACGTCAAACCGGAGCTGGCGGTCGTCGGCGCCAAGCTGCAGGTTAAGATGCTCGACCAGCTCTGGAATTGCGAGATCGTCGAGGACAGCCCCTACGATCCGACCAACGCCAAGATCCGCATTGACGGCTAAGCCGCCTTTCAGCGTAGGGTGGGGGTAATCCCGCCCTACGCGAAAGAGGAGGCGTGCCATGTCCGACAAGATCGCTGTCGAGAACATCAACACCCCCGGCAAAACCACAAACGTGGACCGTGCGAAATACGAAGCGATGAAGGCCGCGATGCTCGCGACCCTGCCCACATCGGCGCCGGGAATGACTGCCAACGAAAGCAAGTAAGTGGCCAAGCCACATCTGCCGGACGACCTTTTCCGGGCGGTGCGAACTCGGGCTGGTGGCAGAAATGCGTGCAGCTCGACCTGGAAGCAAAGGGCGTGGTGGTCCGTGAGAACAGCAAGCCCTTGCGCTTCCCTCAGGTCAAAGGCGGCTAGCGCTTATCATCTTGCCAAAAATACTTCCGCCGGAGGCTCCTACGTCATCAACAAGTCGCTACCGCAGCCGGTCCGGCGTCAGCGCTGCCACCGTTTCGGGTGCCAACTCTGACGGGCGACCGGCGACCAGATCGGCGAGCAACTGGCTGGCCGCAGGCGAGGATTGCATCCCGTAGCCGCCTTGTCCCGCGCACCAGATGAACGACCGCTCTGCAGGGTCGGGGCCAAGGACCAGTGTCCGGTCGGGCGTGAATGTTCGCAATCCCGCCCAGGACGAGATCAGCCTTGTGACAGGTTCGGTCACATTGGCCTCATAGCGCGCCAGCCCTTCGGCCAGCACCATGTCATCGGCATAGGCGTCATGCGGTTCGACAAGGTCTTCCTCGGCCGGCGAGACGATCAGTGCTCCTGCATCGGGTTTGGCATACCAGTCCTCGCCGGGGCCAAAGAGCATCGGCCAGCTGCTGACGTCATGCCCGCCCGGAGCGGGGATGCGCGCCATCGAACGGCGCAAGGGTTTGAGACCCAAGGGTGCGATACCCGCCATTTCCGCGATCCTGTCGGCCCATGCCCCGGCCGCGTTGACGATGTGGCGGGTTTCGTAGGTTTCACCCTTTGCGGTCACCTGCCAACCCGTGTCCGTCCGCCTGATCGTGTCGACCGGTGCTTTGGTGGCAATCGTCCCGCCATTGGCCCGCGCCATCTTGGCAAATGTCTGCACCAGCTTGTCGGTGTCGATGTCCCATGCCTCAGGATCATAGGCCGCGCGGTCGATAACCTTCGGGTCAAGGATCGGCACCATGGCCAGCGCATCGGCGAGGTCGAGCGTTTCCAGTTTCATCTTCGCCTGATCTGCGGCGAATTGGTCGACCTCTCGATGATGGGCATCCGACAACTTACGGGCGGGTCTCAGGTAGAAATCTGGCTTCACGACCCAGTAGACGAACTGGATCGACATCTCGATGTCATCAGTGTCTTATCTGGAACCGTGAGACTTTTAGAGGATAGCTACGATTTCGTATCGCTTTACAGCGAAGAACCTCAATGGAATCGGACAGCGTCCGCCGTATTTAATGAAACTCCGTTGTTCAAATCTGACTCGGGCGTCGAACAAACGTTGTTACTGC
>CAXQAV010000086.1:0-7839 GCA_964221795.1 Luminiphilus sp.
ATGAGCCAGTCCGACAAGGGCGAGATGGTCATTGGCGGCGGCACAGACGGCTATAACAATTACACCCAGCGTGGGTCTTTCCATCACATCGAGGAAACTGTCCGCGCGCTGATCGAGACCTTCCCGATGATCTCGCGCCTCAAGATGCTGCGCCAGTGGGGCGGGATCGTGGATGTGACCGGCGACCGCTCGCCGATCCTGTCGAAAACGCCTGTCGAGGGCGTCTTCGTCAACTGCGGCTGGGGGACAGGCGGCTTCAAGGCCATCCCCGGCTCCGGCTGGGCCATGGCCGAGCTGATGGCCAAGGGCCACTCACCGCTGACCGAAGAGTTCAGCATGTTCCGCTTCCGCGAGGGCAAGTTCATCGACGAAAGCGTCGCTGCGGGGGTGGCGCATTGATGTTTGTCCAGCGTTCAAATTCTACTTCAAAGGTGCGCCCATGCTGATCCTGCATTGCCCCTATTGCGGCGTTGACGCAGATGAAACCGATCTGCACGCCGGTGGCGAGGCGCATCTCAGGCGTGAAGGGCCGGGGTCGACGGATGACGACTTCGAGGATTACCTCTTTTTGCGCGAGAACCCCAAGGGCGTGCATTTCGAGCGCTGGCGCCATGTCTACGGCTGCGGCAAGTGGTTCTTGGCTGCCCGCTGCACCAATACGCTTGAGGTCTTCGGCACCTATCCGGCCCAGACCACCGAGCCGCCGCAAGAGATCAAGGACATCATCTCCGAAAAACGGCCCGGCTGGTCGTGGGGGAACTTTTCATGAGCACTCGTCTGGCTAAACAGGGCCGCCTGATCAATCGCGGCAAGGCCGTCAGTTTTTCGTTCAACGGCAAGCACCTGCGCGGGTATGAGGGCGATACGCTCGCCTCGGCTTTGCTGGCCAATGACCAGATGCTGGTAGGTCGTTCGTTCAAATACCACCGCCCGCGCGGTGTTGTGGCGTCCGGTGCGGAAGAACCCAACGGGCTGGTGAACCTCGGCAAGGGCGGCAAGTTCGAGCCGAACCAGCGGGTCACGACAACAGAGCTTTTCGAGGGGCTGTCGGCCACCTCGCAGAACCACTGGCCGAGCCTTGAATTCGACGTGGGCGCGATCAACACGCATCTGTCGCGTTTCCTGCCTGCGGGCTTCTACTACAAGATGTTCATGTTCCCGCGTCCGTTCTGGAAGCATGTGTATGAACCTTTCATCCGTCAGTCCGCAGGTCTGGGCAAAGCCCCGAAATACCGCGACGCGGATACCTACGAGCATTTCCACGCATCCGTTGACGTGCTGATCGTCGGCGGCGGTGTCGCCGGTCTTGCCGCTGCCAAGGCCGCAGGCGAGCGTGGCGCGCGTGTCCTGCTGATCGAGCAATCCGCCTATTGGGGTGGGCGCGCGGTTGTGGACACACCGCAGATCGATGGCATGGAGGCCGAAAAGTGGATCGACCAGACGGTTGCCGCACTTGAAGAGATGCCCAATGTCGATGCGCGTCTGCGCTGCATGGGGGCAGGCGTCTATGACCACGGCTATGCGCTCGCCTATGAACGGCTGACCGATCACACCCCGGGCGAGGAAGGCCCGCGTCACCGCCTGTGGCGTGTGCGTGCCAAGCAGATTGTGACCGCGACAGGGGCGATTGAACGGCCTTTGTCAATCGCTGCCAATGACTTGCCGGGTGTTCTTCTTGCATCCGCTGTGCGTGACTATGCGGTGAACTATGGCGTTTCGGTCGGTGACCGCACCGTGGTTGTGACAAACAACGACGACGCCTACCGCACCGCGATTGTGCTGAAAGAGGCCGGTCTCGAAGTGCCGGTCATCGTCGACGCCCGCGATGAGGCCGAAGGCGATCTGATTGATCAGGTCAAGGCGCTGGGTATCCGCATCGCCTTTGGCAAGGGCATCGCCAAGGTCAAAGGCGGCAAGCGGGTCACGGGCGTGGCGCTCTGCAATCAGGCGGGCGAAGGCGGGGTCATCGAAGAGATCGACTGCGATTGCGTTGCCATGTCCGGCGGCTGGTCGCCCGTTGTCCACCTCTGGTCCCATTGCGGTGGCAAGCTGATCTGGGATGCCGAACAGGCCATGTTCCGCCCCGATCCCGAGAAAGCACCGACAGGCGACAAGGGCCAGCCTTTTGTCACCACCGCGGGGATCGCGAATGGACATCTTTTCACTGCCGAGGTTGTGAGCGACGGATGGGCCGCTGGTCGTGCCGCTGCCAAGGCCGCCGGCCACGACAAGCGCGGTGCGCAGGCGCCCGAAGGTGTCGATGCTGTCGAAGGTCCGATCTCGCCTGTCTGGCTGATGCCGCAGGGGGCGAAATACGAGTTGCGGTCAAAGGCGTGGCTGGATTTCCAGAACGATGTGAAGGTCTCGGACGTGCAGCTGGCCGCCCGCGAGGGTTTCGAGAGCGTCGAGCATACCAAGCGTTACACCACGCTGGGTATGGCGACAGATCAGGGCAAGTTGAGCAATATCAACGGTCTGGCGATTCTGTCGAAGTCGCTGAACGCCGATATCCCTAATGTGGGCACGACGACCTTCCGCCCGCCCTATACGCCGATTTCCATGGGTGCGATTGCCGGTGTCGCGCGGGACGACTTGTTCCAGCCGATCCGCAAGACCCCGGTCTCGGACTGGTCGAATGCCCATGGTGCCGACAATGAACCTGTCGGTCAGTGGCGTCGGCCTTATGCCTATGTCCGGTCGGGTGAGAGCGTGCATGACGCGGTGATCCGCGAAGTAAAGAACGCGCGCGAGAACCTCGGGCTGCTCGACGCCTCGACCCTTGGTAAGCTGATCGTTAAAGGGCCGGATGCTGGCAAGTTCCTCGATATGATGTACACCAACATGATGTCGAACCTCGGCGTCGGCAAATGCCGCTACGGTCTGATGTGTTCGGAAAACGGTTTCCTGATGGATGACGGCGTGGTTGCACGCATGTCAGAGGATACATGGCTCTGCCACACCACCACCGGCGGGGCTGACCGGATCCACGCCCATATGGAAGACTGGCTGCAATGCGAATGGTGGGACTGGAAGGTCTACGTCGCCAATGTGACCGAGCAATACGCGCAGGTCGCCGTCGTCGGCCCGAACGCCCGCAAGGTGCTGCGCAAACTGGGCGGAGAAATGGACCTCTCCGCCGAGGCGCTGCCGTTCATGCAGTGGGCCGAGGGCAAGATCGGCGGGTTCGACACGCGCGTCTTCCGCATCTCTTTCTCGGGCGAGCTCTCTTACGAAATCGCCGTGCCTGCTGGGCAGGGGCGTGCCTTCTGGGAGGCGCTGATTGCAGCCGGTGAAGAATTCGGCGTGATGCCCTATGGCACCGAGGCGCTGCACATCATGCGGGCCGAGAAGGGCTTTATCATGATCGGCGACGAAACCGACGGCACGGTTATTCCGCAGGACCTGAACCTGCAATGGGCGCTGTCGAAGAAGAAGGAAGACTACCTCGGCAAGCGCGCGCATGAGCGCAGCCACATGGCCGATCCGAACCGCTGGAAACTGGTGGGGCTGGAGACCGTCGATGGCTCGGTCCTGCCTGATGGAGCCTATGCGATTGCGGAAGGCACTAACGAGAACGGCCAGCGGAATACGCAAGGCCGCGTGACCTCGACGTACTATTCGCCAACGCTGGAGCGTGGCATCGCCATGGGGCTGGTCCTGCACGGACCCGACCGCATGGGCGAGGTGATCGAGTTCAACAAGGTGGACGGCGGGATGGTCGCCGTGAAAATCGTCGATCCTGTCTTCTACGACAAGGAAGGGGAGAAGCAGAATGTCTGATGCTGTGAGCGCTCTGAACGGCAAGGTTGCCGCTGGCGAAGTAACGGTCCGCGACAGTGGCCTGCAAGGGATGATCATCCTGCGCGGTGATCTGGCCGACAAGAAACTGGCGGCGGTCTGCAAGGCGGTGACTGGCTTTGCCCTGCCCAAGCAGGGCAAAGCGGTGATGGAAGGCAAATCCGGTCTGTGCTGGATGTCGCCCGACGAACTGCTGGTGCTGGTGCCCTATGAACAAGCTGCCGAAGCTGTCGCCAAGATCGACGCAGCCCTGACCGGCACGCATTATCTGGCCGAGAATGTCTCGGACGCCCGCGCGCTGATCCTTGTCGAAGGCGATTTCGCACGCGAGGTCCTCGCGAAACTCGCCCCCGTCGATCTGCACCCTGCCAGCTTTGGGGTGGGCGACTTCCGCCGGACCCATCTGGGGCAGGTGGCCGCGGCCTTCTGGATGCAGGACGAGGATACCTTTGCGGTGATCTGTTTCCGGTCAGTTGCCGAATACGCCTTCAACCTGCTGGCGGCCAGCGCCAAGGCGGGCCGCGTGGGGCCTCTGGTCTAGGGACTACTGGAAAAGGGCCGCATAGCGCGGCACGAAGAACTTGGCGAAGTCCCGGACCTCGGGCCTTTGATATGCCTTGGGTGCAATCAGGATCTGATGCTTGGCCTGCAGCTCGCTTGGTGGATCAAAGCAAGGCACCAATGTTCCAGCCGCGACCTCTGGCTGCGCCTGCCGCACGTTCTTGATCCCAATTCCGTGGCCTGATCGGATGGCAACGTCGAGTAACACAACCTCGCTATAGCTGCCCTTGATGGCATCGGCACCCGCATGTCTCACAACCCAGTCATGTAATGCGCTGGGCATACCGGCGCGGCGCAGTGTGTAGACAGCATGGTCTTTCAACTCGGCAGGAGAGCGCGGCATTCCGTGTTTCGCAATATAGGATGGTGCCGCGAAGATCGTGAACTTTGCGGTGCTGATGTGATGCGCGACCAGGGCGGGGTCCTGCTCGGAAAAGCTGATCCGTATGGCGACATCCGCCTCGCCCTTCATCAGGTCAAGCATCAGGGTGTTGGGCAGAAATTCAAATGTCATATCTGGATGTGCAAGTGAGAATTCGCTCAGTATGTCTGTGGTCGCGGTGGACAGGTTTTCGGCAAATGCAGTCAGGCGGATAGGAAGGGTTCTGGCCTGCATCAACGCTTGATCGGCGAAACCTTTGACGGCGGCCTCGATCTCTTGGGCGCTCGGTATCAGCGCCTCGCCCGCTTCGGTCGGCGTAAAGCCTCTGGTATCACGCGAAAAGAGCGTCAGCCCCAGCTCATGTTCCAGCACGTCGATCCGGCGCGCGACTGTCGGCTGTGCCATGCCCAGAACCTTTGAGGCAGCCAGAGTCGAGCCTTCCCGCACCACCGCAAGGAACACCCGCACATCGGACCAATTGCGAAATCGGCTATTCATTTTTGTAGAGCAACACAAAATTTGAGCGGATACCAGCGAAACCCGTTTCGGGACTAACTTTGGAGCAGTTCACTCTACTCCTGAAAGGGACTTGCCATGACCGCCATTGACACAGAGTTCACCCTGCGCGCCGTCCTCCCGGCAAATCCGCTGGCCCGCCTTTTCCGCCGTGCCAAACAGACATTTGCCAGCAACACCGACCCCGAAGATACGCGCGAGCGCCGCGCCTTTGTGCAAGAGATGCTGGACCGCAATCCAGATGCCTTCGCCAGTGACTTTGACGTGCAATCCATGATGCAGCATTTCCCGAGCCATTTCTGAAAGGTTGGCCAGAGCCCCTTGACCTCAGGGGCTCATATGACATCTATCCCATATCCCTGACCTCAACTCAGAAAGATATGAGACATGGCTTTTTCGCTTCCCGATCTTCCGTATGCACATGACGCGCTTGCCTCCAAAGGCATGTCCGCCGAGACGCTGGAATACCACCACGACCTGCACCACAACGCTTATGTGACCAACGGCAACGCTGCCATCGCGGGCACCGAGTGGGAAGGCAAGTCGCTGGAAGAGATCATCACCGGCACCTACGACAAGAACGCCGTTGCGCAAAACGGTATCTTCAACAACATCTCGCAGCTCTGGAACCACAACCAGTTCTGGGAAATGATGGGCCCGGGCGAAAGCAAGATGCCCGGCGAGCTGGAAAAGGCACTGGTTGAGAACTTCGGCTCGGTCGACAAGTTCAAAGAGGAATTCTCCGCAGCGGGTGCCGGTCAGTTCGGTTCCGGCTGGGCCTGGCTGGTGAAGAACGCCGATGGCTCGCTGGCGGTGACCAAGACCGAGAACGGCGTCAACCCGCTGTGCTTCGGCCAGACCGCGCTTCTGGGCTGCGACGTATGGGAGCACTCCTACTACATCGACTTCCGCAACAAGCGTCCGGCCTATCTGACCAACTTCCTGGACAACCTGGTGAACTGGGAAAACGTGGCCTCCCGCCTGGGCTGAGGTCACATTCCTACCGCCCGCCTCCGTCGCCGGGGGCAGGGCTGACACAGTCGCCCGCGCAGCCTTGGCTGCGCGGGCTTTTTCTTGCCCGACAGGAACCCGGCCCCGCTCGTCCGCGTTGACTCCTTACATGTTGAAACGATGGAGGTTGCGATGGCTGAACGTAAAAGATACAAGGACGGGCGCCGCGAGACCGAAGAGATCCCGGGCGCACAGGGCACGATTTCCCACCAGGGACGGATCGGCGGCGACCTGCAGCGCGACATTGCTTCCGAAGACGAACTGAAGCGATCGAAATCGCGACCTGCGGGGAAAACCCGCGTCACCAAGTCGAAAGAGCAGGAGTAACACCATGGTCATGCTGAAGAAAGGCACCTGGGTGCTTGTCGCTGACAGTGAGAAAGCACTGTTTCTGGAAAATGTGACCGACACGCAGGACCCGCACCTGAAGGTGCGGCGCAAGGATGAGCAGGACAACCCGTCCGACCGCGAGCAATCGGCCAACCGGCCGGGACGCTTCAACGACGGTCCCAGCGTGCACCGTTCGGCCGTGGATGACACTGACTGGCACGAGCTGGCCAAGGAGCGCTTTGCGGCCGATCTTGCGGACCGCCTCTATAAGCTGGCGCACAAGGGCGAGTTTGAACAACTGGTGCTGGTCGCGGCCCCCGAGGTTCTGGGCGAGCTGCGCAAGAACCTGCACCAGGAGGTGTCGGACAAGGTGATTGGCGAGGTCGCGAAGAACCTGACCAACCATGAAACCAGCAAGATCGAACAAATGGTCAAAGAGGCGATTTCGGATCTCTGATGGCCGAGCCGGGGACTTGACCATCGCCCCTGTCCGGTGTCTGTCATGGCAGGCACGGGGCAGGGGCAAAACATGCGCGAAACACACAAGGGCGTCTTGGCGATGATCGCCGCCTGTACGGTCTGGGGACTGTCGGGCATCTATTACAAGGCGCTGTCGCATATTCCGCCGGAACAGGTGCTGTCGCACCGCGCGGTCTGGTCGTTTATCTTCTTTGCCCTGGTCCTGATGCTGCAGGGGCGGTTGCGCGAGCTGGCCGCCGCCTTTGCCGAGCGGCGCAATGCGCTGCTCTTGGTTTGCGCCACGGTGATGATCTCGCTGAACTGGTTCATCTTCATCTTTTCGGTGCAGTCTGGCTATGCCACCGAGGCGAGCCTGGGTTATTACGTATTCCCACTGCTGAGCGTGCTGCTGGGGCGGCTGCTGTTCGGTGAGCGTCTGGCCGCGGCCCAACTGGTGGCGGTGGCGCTGGCAGGGCTTGCGGTGGCGCTGCTGTCCTTCGGGCTGGGTGCCGCGCCCTGTATTCCACTGGCGCTGGCCGTCAGCTTTTCCCTCTATGGTGTTGCAAAGAAACAGCTTCCCCTGGGGCCGGTGGTTTCTGTCACGGCAGAGGTTTTGCTGCTGCTGCCGCTGGCGCTGCCGCTGATCTGGCTGACCGGCGGCGGCGGTTTTCTGGGCGGCACGCGCGATGCCGCGATGCTGGCGTTCTCGGGCCTGCTGACCGGGCTGCCGCTGATCTTGTTCGGCTATGCCGCGCGGCGGGTGCAGCTGGGCACCGTGGGGG
>CAXQAV010000087.1:0-4372 GCA_964221795.1 Luminiphilus sp.
GGCACGGTGATGACGGCCTGTGTCACTTCTTCGCCGAGGTAGGTTTCGGCGGTTTCTTTCATCTTGCCGAGGATGAAAGCGGAAATCTGGCTTGGCGAATATTTCTCGCCCTTTGCTTCAACCCAGGCATCGCCGTTGCCGCCGTTGACGACAGAGAACGGCATGTTCTTCTTGTCCTTGGCGAGATCGGCATCATCGAACCGGCGCCCGATCAGACGCTTCACGGCAAAGATGGTGTTTTCCGGGTTGGTGACGGCCTGGCGCTTGGCTGGCTGGCCGACAAGGCGCTCATCATCTGTGAACGCGACGATAGATGGTGTGGTGCGTGCACCTTCGGAGTTTTCAATCACCCGCGGCTTGGAGCCATCCATGATGGCGACGCAGGAGTTTGTTGTCCCAAGGTCGATACCAATAACTTTGGCCATTTTTCAAATCCCTCTACTTTAGGCGGTTTGAGCAGCGCGAACCCGCTTTCGGCATCCGCGCCAGTTTCATGGTGATCCCCCGGGCAGGGTGCCCGAAAAATCGATCTTGCCGTATATAGGGTTGGGTTTTGGGTGCTGCAACCGGTCACGCCGCTGTGAATCCGGTAAATAACGCGGATTCTTCGCGAAAGACTGAGCCGATACCGTCTGCCGTCAAGAATTCCGGTGTCAGGGCTGCCTATCGGCCAGCAAACCAGCTGACAGAAGCGTGCTGACGGCTGAAGAATTCGGCCATGAGCCCGATCAGCAGCAGGACCAGTGAAAGAATGATCGGATAGGCGATTTCCGAGTTCATCGGCGTGTAGTGCAGGAAAACAAACCCGCGCGCCTGATCAATCGCATGGAACAACGGGTTCCAGTCGAAGAGGGCGAGCATCGAAGCCGGGAGTGTATTGGCGAGAAACATCTTGCCTGATGCGATCATGTTGGCGCGGATGTAGAACTGCATGATCAGAGGCATGGCATTCGGGAACCACGGGGTCAGCACGCCGAAGATAAGACCCACAGCACACCCGCTTCCCCATGCAATCAACAGCATGCCATAGGCACCAATCGGACGGTCAATGGTGATCGGGCTGATCAGCAAATGATAAATGAGCAGCATGGCCACAATCGCAACTGTCTGCTGGTAAAGCATACTCAATACGCTGGCAAAAAAAGCGATCACAGCATTCATCGGTCCATGCAGCATCGTCGGCTGTGCCGGACTGATGGCGCGCGCCAATTGGCGGACTGTCATGACATGCGTCATGTAGAGGAAGATGCCGCTCATGATGTAGAGAATGAAGTCACTCCGTATCGGTGATGACCGGACGCCGATCAGGACGAACATCACGTAGAAGACACTGACCATGATGGCGGCGCGCAGGATCATGAAAACGATCCCCAGAACCGCATTCCGGTGCCCGCCCCGAATGTTCTGCACAATCGTATGATAGATCACCGACACGATGCCGAAGAAACTGCTGACCTTGCTGCGATGAATGCGGTTGGTCTGGAACATTTGGCGCGTGCCTCAGGCTGTCCGCCTATCTTCGGACGAGAACCTTGCTGATTTGCTATCAAGCGACCATAAGCGAGGCCGGAACTTATCAACTCTAGGTCTTGCTTATGGACTACGCCGTTTTGACCCGCACGATGCGCCAACTCGCTCTCGCCGCAGGTGACAAGATCATGGAGGTCTATGCCGCCGAAGACTTTGACGTGCGGGCCAAGAGTGACGACAGCCCCGTGACCGAGGCCGACCTTGCCGCCGATGCGATCATTTCGGCCGGTTTGCGCGCTGCCTTCCCCGAGGTGCCGCTTGTCACCGAAGAACAGGCCGCCTCGCATGGTCAGTCTGTCCGGACCTTCCTGATCGTCGATCCCCTCGACGGCACCAAAGAGTTCGTGCAGCGTCGCGGTGATTTCACCGTTAACATCGCCTATGTGGTTGAGGGCGAACCGGTGCGGGGGGTCGTCTATGCACCTGCGAAGGGGCGGCTTTTCTACACCGACCAGAACGGGCAGTCTGCCGAAGAGGTCGGCCCGTTCGAGGCCGAGATCGCCGGCATCGTGCAACCGATTGCCGTGTCCCATCCCGACAATGATGCGCTGATGTTGGTGGCTTCCAAATCGCACCGCGATCAGGCCACGGACGACTACATCAACAAATACGCCGTCGAAGACATGAAGAGCGCAGGCTCATCGATGAAATTCTGCCTCGTCGCGACCGGCGAGGCGGACCTTTACCCGCGACTTGGCCGCACGATGGAGTGGGATACGGCAGCTGGTCATGCCGTCCTCCGTGGTGCTGGTGGAGAGGTTGTGCGGTTCGATGATCACACCCCGCTGACCTACGGCAAACCCGGTTTTGAGAACCCGTTCTTCATCGCCTACGCACCCGGCGTCAATCTGAAGGAAGCCTGATGTCTGTCCTGATCGCGATCCCCGCCCGCTATGCCTCGACCCGCTATCCGGGCAAGCCGCTCGTCAAGCTAAGGGGGGCCGATGGTACCGCAAAGTCCCTGATCCAAAGGTCTTGGGAGGCCGCGATGTCGGTCAAAGGTGCTGACCGGGTGGTTGTCGCCACGGATGATGACCGGATCGCGGAAGCCGCCCGCGCTTTTGGAGCCGAAGTCGTGATGACCTCGACCGAATGCGCGAACGGGACCGAGCGCTGTGCCGAAACCTATCAAAATCTGGGCGAGAGCTTTGATATCGTTGTCAATTTGCAGGGCGATGCGCCACTTACCCCCGCTTGGTTTGTCGAAGATCTTGTGAAGGGTCTCCGTGCCAACCCACAGGCCGAAGTGGCGACGCCCGTTCTGCGCACCGACGGCAAAGCCCTGAACGGATTTCTGCAAGACCGCCGAGAAGGCCGAGTCGGTGGAACCACGGCTGTTTTCGGGGCGGATATGAATGCGCTCTATTTCTCGAAGGAAGTGATCCCCTACACAGGCAAGACCTTTGCCGACGATGACGAAACTCCTGTCTTTCATCACGTCGGGGTCTATGCCTATCGCCCAAGCGCTTTGACCGCCTATCCCGCATGGGATGCTGGTCCGCTGGAGACCTTGGAAGGTTTGGAGCAGCTGCGGTTTCTGGAACGCGGTGTTCCGATGCTTTGCGTTGAGGTGGCGGCACGTGGCCGCCAGTTCTGGGAGCTGAACAACCCCGAAGATGTGCCCCGGATCGAAGCCATGCTGGCAGAAATGGGCCAGTCCTGAACTGATTGCAAATCGGGGGTTTGTCCTCGGATTTGCCACAGTTAATGTTCATGGCGTCTTAATGTTGTCGCAGTAGTGATTTATGAAAAGAAAACTGGCCCAGATGTCGCAGACGGCTATGACCATGATGCCCATCGCGCGGCTTTCCTCGGATTTCTGGAATTTCTGCGACTGAACCTTGCTGGCCAGACCAGTATCCGCGTGGATCCCAATTGGGCGAGCCAGCATGTCTTGTTGCAAGGGATCGCGCAGTTTGCCGTCCCCGATGTGATCCTGCGCGAAGAAGAATTGGCAAAAGAACTGCCCCAACTGGCCGAACTGGTGGGCAAGCCCGAGGCTCCTGTGTTTGTTCCGGCAGAAACTGCCGAGCAAGACTGGCTTGAAGCCATCTACACGACGGAGATCGAGCGCGCAGCGCGGCTGGCTTACGCCCGTGACTATCAGGTTTTAGGGTTTAAGGACTGGGCCTAGGCGGCCTGCGTCGATTGCACTTCGGTCAGGATCGTGTGAAGCGTGCCCGCGTCGCTGTTGGCGCGCAGTTTTGCGCAGATCGATTGATCGCGCAGGGTGCGCGAGACCAGGGCCAGTGCCTTGAGGTGATCGACACCGGCATTCTCCGGTGCAATCAGGGCAAATACCAAGTCAACAGGCTGGCGGTCTACGGCGTCAAAGTTCAGAGGCTTTTCAAGACGCAGGAACAGACCACAGACTTCTTCCGCTTCGGTCAGTCGGGCGTGAGGCAGCGCAATGCCCTGCCCCACGCCTGTTGGTCCAAGACTCTCGCGTTCGACTAATGCATCAACAACGAGCGTGGATGAAAGGCCGTAGCAGGACTCGGCCAGTTCACCCAGATCGTGAAACAGACGCTTCTTGCTGGTGCAGGATGAAATTGATTTCACCGCTTCAGCTTTCAGGATCGTGCCAAGTTGCATTGATCGCGTCTCTTACCTTGTCGTGGCCGTTATCACCCGTTCGTGCGGGGATCGATCCAACCAATGTTTCCGTCTTCACGCCGGTAAACGACGTTGATGCCTTTGTGTTTCTCGTTCCGAAATACCAAAACAGGTGTGCTGGAAATCTCCATCTGCATGACCGCTTCTCCGACCGACAGCGACGGAATTTTGGTCTCCATCTCGGCGACGATCATAGGGTTGACGCTATCCTGTTCGGAGTCTTCCG
>CAXQAV010000088.1:0-2841 GCA_964221795.1 Luminiphilus sp.
ATTCATCACGGGGCGCACGACCGAGTGCAGACCATCCGCGCCGATTGTCAGATCGGCCGAGACCGCCTGCCCGTTGACGTCGAACCTTCCATCGGCGCGAGGGTTTGACACGCGACACCCCAAGCGGAACGAGACACCTGCCGCCTCGCAACCGCGCGCGAGGACGTCAATCAAGACCGCACGATGGAAGAAACGATAAGGAGGATTCTGGCGGGTCAGGTCAAAGCGCGTGATCTCGTGACCGGTAAGCGCATCAGAGGGAACCACCGCCTTGGCCGTAACCCCCGAGGCCGCCAGCGCCTTGCCGACACCCAAACGGTCGAGAACCCGCGCACCATTCGGCGTGATCTGCAGGCCCGCCCCAACTTCGGTCAGTGCGGCGGCCTGTTCGTAGACTGTCACGGAGGCGCCCATACGGGCGAAAGAAAGCGCTGCTGTCAGCCCGCCGATGCCGCCACCGATGATGGCGACATCGCGATGTTCGTGGTGATGCACCTCAGTCGTCGCGGTGGACCTTTTCGCGGCGTTCGTGGCGTTCCTGTGCCTCAAGGCTCATGGTCGCGATCGGACGCGCATCCAGACGCTTGAGCGAGATTGGCTCGCCAGTAATCTCGCAATAGCCATATTCGCCATCTTCAATACGGCGCAGCGCGGCATCAATCTTGCTGACCAGTTTGCGCTGACGGTCCCGCGTGCGCAGTTCGAGCGCGCGGTCGGTCTCTTCGGAGGCGCGGTCGGCGATATCAGGAATGTTGCGTGTGGAATCTTTCATGCCTGCGACGGTGTCGCGGCTGTCTTCCAGAAGTTCTGCTTTCCAGTTGATCAGCTTTCTGCGGAAGTACTCGGTTTGGCGCTCGTTCATGAATGGCTCATCGTCTGCTGGACGATAATCATCGGCGAGAAATACCTCTGCCTTCATTATTATTCCCTTTCGCTCATGTCGCTTTCAGGAATCGGGCTAAAAACGACATCCCCTATGTAGGGCGCGGTTTACTCTCTCGCAGCAGGCCTGTCACCCCTCTAAATAGGCGTTGTCTGGGAGTTGATGATCCCCCCGGACCTGCTAGTTTCCTGCGAAACCGAAAGGAACGCTGATGCAGTTTACCGGCACGGAAAGCTATGTTGCCACCGATGATCTAACGATGGCCGTCAACGCCGCCGTGACACTGGAGCGTCCGCTTCTGGTCAAGGGCGAGCCCGGCACCGGCAAGACAGAGCTGGCGCGACAGGTCAGCGCCGCCTTGGGTCTGCCGATGATCGAATGGCACATCAAATCCACCACCAAGGCGCAACAGGGCCTCTACGAATATGACGCGGTCAGCCGCCTGCGTGACAGCCAGCTTGGCGACGCGCGGGTGCATGACGTCGCCAACTACATCAAGAAGGGAAAGCTGTGGCAGGCCTTCGCCGCCGATGGCAAAGTCGTGCTGCTGATCGACGAGATCGACAAGGCGGACATCGAATTCCCGAACGACCTTTTGCAGGAACTCGACCGGATGGAGTTCCACGTCTACGAAACCGGCGAGACCATCAAGGCGATCCAACGCCCTATCGTCATCATCACCTCAAACAACGAGAAAGAATTGCCAGACGCCTTTCTGCGCCGCTGTTTCTTTCACTACATCCGGTTCCCCGACATGGACACGATGCGCAAGATCGTCGAAGTCCATCACCCCGGCATCAAGGAAGCCCTGCTGACCACCGCCCTCACCCAGTTCTACGAGTTGCGCGAAACCGCGGGCCTGAAGAAGAAACCGTCAACGTCCGAGGTGCTGGACTGGCTGAAACTGCTTTTGGCCGAAGATCTGTCGCCCGAGGACCTTCGCCGCGACGGGGCGAATGCCCTGCCCAAGCTGCATGGTGCCTTGCTCAAGAACGAACAGGACGTGCATCTCTTCGAGCGGCTGGCCTTTATGGCGCGTGGACAGCGGTAAACTGTCCGCCCACAGTGTCGTGACTGGTCTCAGTGGCGCGAACCGCTAGACTTGCCGCAGACAGACCAGAAAGCCGCGTCATGGATCATGCCCAGATAACCATCCGCCACCTTGCCCGCGAGGACGAGGCTGCATGGCGCAAGCTTTGGACGGACTATCTGACCTTCTACAAAAGCACAGTGCCCGACGCTGTCTACGACGCCACATTCGCGCGCCAGCTGGGGGATGCGCCCGAGGATTTCAACGCATTCGTCGCGGAACAGGACGGCCAACTTGTCGGCTTTGTGCATTATCTCTTTCACCGTCACTGCTGGCGGGTCGAGAATGTTTGCTATCTGCAAGACCTCTATGCGACCCCCGAGGTGCGCGGTCAGGGCGTCGGGCGCAAACTGATCGAGGCAGTCTATGCGGCTGCCGATGCTGCGGACGCTTCGTCGGTCTACTGGCTGACACAGGACGACAACATGACGGCCCAGCAACTTTACGACCGCATCGCCAAGAAGACGAATTTCTCGAAATATCAAAGACCTGCATGAAACACCTTATTCTATTGTTGCTGGTCTTTGTGGCCGCTTGCGCCGAAGTTCCGCAAACACAGCGCGCAGATGTTGAACCCATACTACTGGATTTCCCTGCTCCTCAGGGATTTCCCGGCCAGAGCCCAGGACCTGCGACGCGGTCCAATGCCGATATGGCGCGGGACTTACTTGATCTTGCCTTCCAGATGGAAAGCGGCCGTCCGCTCCCCATTCTGACCCGCTTTGAGGGGCCGATAACCGTCCGCGTGTCCGGCCCTGTCGAAGCGATGGCGCGCCGCGATCTGGAGCGTCTGCTGGCGCGCCTGCGCAATGAGGCCGGACTGAACATCAGGCTGACCACTGCCGGTGACGCCAATATTGTCGTGCAG
>CAXQAV010000089.1:0-6736 GCA_964221795.1 Luminiphilus sp.
GGCGAGATGTTGAATCTTTCAACACCGCCAAAGCGTGACAAAAATGTAACCGGTGTTTGCCGGATCAGGACTTACCGCGCCGTGGCGGCGCATGCGCCCCTTTGGCCAAGCCTTTGCTTGGCTTGCCTTTTCCGCCCGGGGGCGTGAAGCGTTTGGAGGTATCCTTTGCGTCCGCCTTCGGGCGCGCATCGGCGCCGGCACGGGCGTCTTTGCGGGGTTTGCCCTCGAATTTACCGGACGATTTGTCTTTGAATGGCGGCTTGCCGTCGCCGGATTTCTTGCGGGAATCTGGTTTGCCGTCGCCGGTTTTGCCTTTGTAGGGTGCCTTGGCGCCGTCGGTTTTGCCTTTGTAGGGCGCCTTGCCGCCGTCGGATTTGCCTTTGTAAGGCGATTTGCCGCCGTCGGATTTGCCCTTGTAGGGGGCTTTGCCACCGTCGGGTTTGCGGTCGAGCCTTGGGCCATCTGATTTCGCCTTGTAGGGCGGTTTTCCGGTGCTGTCGGCCTGCGCGGACTTCTGACGCGGTTTGCGCGGCTTCTCGGCGTCAGCCGAGCGGTCATCACGCGCGGGGCGCTCTGTCCACTCCGGCTTGACGGGCCGTTCGGCGCGCGGTGCGGGCTTTTCGTCATAATCGCGCTTGGTCTTGCGTGGACCCCGCGCGCCAAGTTGGGGGGCACCATCCAGTTCCGTCAGCGTTGCCTGATTTTCGAGCGACATCTCCGGTCCGATTTCGCGCAGGAATCCTGCAACGGCGGGTTCGGCGATTTCGATAAAGGTCTCGCCGGGCTGGATGCGGATGGCTCCGATCTCTTTCTTGGTGATCCCGCCTGCCTTGCAGAGCATCGGCAAAAGCCAGCGCGCCTCGGCCTTGCCCTCGCGACCGATATCGATGCGGAACCAGCGGGAGGGGCCAAATGGCTGCACCTCGCGCTTGCGGTCCGAAGGTGGCGGTGTGTCGATCTCGGTCGAGAGGTCCTCGGGGGCCGAGACTTTGCCTGCATAGAGGCGCAGATAGGCCGCCGCGATCTTTTCGGGGGCGTGCTGGGCCAGCAGTTTCTGGGCGAAGGCGGTTTCACCTTCGGTGAACTCTTCTGACCAGACCGGATCGGTCAGCAGGCGTTCCTCGTCCTTGGCGGTGATCTCTTCGGCGGAAGGCGGGGTCGTCCATTCGGCGTTCAACTTGCCCCATTTGAGCAGGTTCTCGGCACGCCGGCGCATTTTCGGCGGCACGATCATTGCGGAAATCCCCTTGCGGCCCGCGCGTCCCGTGCGGCCGGAACGGTGGACAAGGGTTTCGGCGTTTGTCGGCAGTTCCGCGTGGATGACCAGTTCAAGGTTCGGCAGGTCGATGCCGCGTGCGGCAACATCGGTCGCGACACAGACGCGCGCGCGCCCGTCGCGCATGGACTGCAGCGCGTTCGAGCGTTCCGATTGCGTCAATTCGCCCGACAGCGCCACGACCGAGAAGCCACGGTTCGACAGGCGCGTGGTCAGGCGGGTGACCATGGCGCGAGTATTGGCAAAGACGATCGCATTGGGCGCATCGTGAAAGCGCAGCGTGTTGATGATGGAGGCATCCACATCATGGTTGGCTACCTGCATCGCCAGATAGGCGATATCGCTGTGCTGCTTTTCTTTGGATGTTGTAGTGATCCGCTCGGCGTCATTCTGGTAACTTTCGGCGAGTTTGGCAATGGCAGGCGGCACGGTGGCCGAGAAGAGCAGGGTGCGGCGCCCTTCGGGGGCCGCATCGAGAATGAATTCCAGATCCTCGCGGAAACCGAGATCGAGCATTTCGTCGGCCTCATCCAGCACCACCGCGCGGATCGCCGACATATCAATCGTGCCGCGCATGATGTGGTCGCGCAGACGTCCCGGTGTGGCGACGACTACATGGGCGCCACGCTCGAGCGAGCGGCGTTCGTCGCGGAAGTCCATGCCACCCACACAGGAGGCCAGTTGTGCGCCTGCTATGGCATAGAGCCAGGCAAGCTCGCGCTTGACCTGCATCGCCAACTCGCGGGTCGGCGCGATCACCAGTGCCACAGGTGCGCCTGCGGGGCCGAATTTGCCGTCATCGTCGAGAATGGTCGGCCCGATGGCCAGACCGAAGCCCACCGTCTTGCCCGAACCGGTCTGCGCCGACACCAGACGGTCGCGCGTTTCCAGACCATCGCGCGTGACCACCTCCTGCACAGGGGTCAGCGTATCATAGCCTTGGGATGCAAGGGCTTCGGCGAGGGTAGGGATCATGGGAGAAGAAAGCTTTCGGCAGATTGTGAGGCGCGCACTACGCCTCAATCAGGGGTTTGTATAGGGGTATTCGTTGCATGGGGGCTTTGCCCTTGGCGCGTAACGCGCCTCCCCCAGGATACTTTTGGGCCAATAATAGACCAAGCCCTTTATTATTGGCCCATAAATATCCTCGGGGGGAGGGCGCAGCCCCGGGGGGCAGACAGCCCCCTTGGACCTTCGGGTTCAGATGTGTGGTCCGGTTTTTGCGAACCAGTGGTCGATGCGCTCTTTCAGGGCCTCCCAGAGCGCGGGCGCGCCGCGCTGGACTTTGGTGCCGACGCGGGTTTCTACCTGCGCGCGCGTCACATCAAAGTCGATCCAACTGCGTCCGCCGCTTTCCAAATTGCTCAGGACCGGCTGCACGCGGTCGATGGATTTGGCAAAAATGGCGTCGTCGGTTTCGGCCGCTTCGAATTCTTCCCAGAGCGCGCGGAGTGCGGCCCCCTGATCGGCAGGCAGCAGACCGAAGAGGCGATCCGCGGCGGCCTTTTCGATGCGGGCCATGGCGACCGGATCGTGGTTGCCGTGGATCGGATTGTCGCCAGCATCGATCTCGACCAGATCGTGGATCAAAAGCATCCGAATCACGCGGTCGATATTCACGGGACGGTTGGCATGTTCGGCCAGCACCAGCGCATAAAGCGCGATATGCCAGCTATGCTCGCCGGAGTTTTCCTTGCGGGACCCGTCGTTCAGGGTCGTGCCGCGCAGCACCGTCTTGAGTTTGTCGGCCTCGTTGAGAAAGGCGAATTGCGCGCCGAGCCTGTTGGCCATTACCGCTGCACGCGCCTTGGTATGCCGATTCCGGCCTTTTTCAACCGTTCGATCGCATCCTGTTTGGCCGCCTCTGCCTCTGCCTCGGGGTCAGGCTGTGGTGCTGCGGCGATCTCTTGGTCGTCTTCGACTTCTTCGGTTTCCGCGTCCGATGGGCCTTGCAGCGGGGCGGGCGGCGGCTTGGACGCCTTTGAATAGCCGTTGGCCTTGCGGTCGAGAAGCATGGCACGGGCCCGTTCCTCTGCCTTGCGGACCCGCACGGCTGTCATGAAGGCCTCTTCGAGCGTCTGCGAGGAAGCGCCGACAATCTTGGCAATTTCGTCGATGATCCCGATGTCGCCTGATGCCCTTTCGTCCGCGATTGCCAGATCGGCGAGTTCCCCTGCGACACGTTGGATGTAACTGTCGGTCATGGCTAGCGCGTGGTCTCTGTCAGGCGGCGGCGCACGTAAGAGCGCACATGTTCGATCATCGGGTCCATATGCGGGTCTTCGAAGAAGTGTCCCGCACCTTCCATCACTTCATGGGTGATGGTGATGCCCTTCTGCTCGTGCAGTTTGTTGACGAGGTTCACTGTGTCCTGTGGCGGGGCGACGCGGTCGTTGCTGCCATTGATGATCAGACCCGAAGAGGGGCAGGGCGCAAGGAAGCTGAAATCATACATATTCGCGGGCGGGCTAACCGAGATGAAGCCCGTGATCTCCGGACGGCGCATCAAAAGCTGCATCCCGATCCAGGCTCCGAACGAGAAACCTGCGACCCAGCAGTGCTTGCTGTTGGAGTTCATCGACTGCAGGTAATCAAGCGCCGAGGCCGCATCGGACAATTCGCCCACACCCTGATCGTATTCGCCCTGACTGCGGCCTACGCCGCGGAAATTGAACCGCAGCACAGTAAAGCCCATGTTGTAGAAGGCGTAGTGCAGGTTATAGACTACGCGGTTGTTCATGGTGCCGCCAAACTGCGGATGCGGGTGCAGCACAATGGCAATCGGGGCATCGCGGTCTTTTTGCGGGTGGTAGCGGCCTTCGAGGCGGCCTTCTGGTCCGGGAAAGATGACTTCGGGCATTTGGTGTCCGTTATTATGGCCTGTCGCGTTATTCTTGACGAAAACGCTCAGGCTCCTTAGAAGGATTCTAAACTGGGCAAAAGCCCAAGACTTGTCCGTGTTTGGAGTAAAGTCGCGCACGCGCGGCGTCAATGCTGTTGCACCACGGAATAGCAAGGTAAAGAAATGAAACTGAGCACCAAAGGGCGCTATGCGATGGTGGCGCTGGCCGATCTGGCCTTGCAGGACAGGAATGCGCTGGTCAACCTGACCGAGATTTCCAAGCGTCAGGATATCTCGCTGCCCTATCTGGAGCAGCTTTTTGTAAAGCTGCGCCGCGCCGGTCTGGTCGAGTCTGTGCGCGGTCCGGGCGGTGGCTACCGTCTGGCGCGGCCTGCCTCGGATATCCGTGTCTCGGAAATTCTCGGGGCGGTCGATGAAACGGTCTCGGCCATGCACAAGGGTGCGGGGGCCTCGGGCGCTGCGTCGGGCAGCCGTGCGCAATCGATGACCAACCGTCTTTGGGAGGGGCTGAGTGCCCATGTCTATGTATTTCTGCATCAGGCGCGTCTGTCGGATGTGGTGAGCAATGGTCTTGCCCCGTGCCCTGCGGTGCCGGCCCTCTTTGAAGTGGTCGACGAATAAAGGGACGCCGGCTCTGCCGCCTGAGGGCGGCTGCCCCGAGGTATTTGGAAACATGAGAAGGTAATGCGGACCTATCTGGATCATAACGCCACCACACCGCTGCGGGCCGAGGCCCGTGCCGCGATGCTGGCGGCCATGGATGTGGTCGGCAATCCGTCCTCGGTCCATGCCGAGGGACGCGCGGCGCAGGGCGTGATCGAGAAGGCCCGCGCGCAGGTGGCCGCGGCCGTTGGCGCGTCGAATGCCGATGTGGTCTTCGTCTCCGGTGCGACGGAAGCGGCTGCACTGGCACTGGCTGGGCGCGGATTGAAGGGCGGACCGATTGAACATGATGCGGTCCATGCCTGGATTGATCCGGTGCTGCCTGTGGTGGATGGCGCGGTGCAGGTGGATGATCCGGCGGGATCGGTGCTGCAACTGGCCAACTCCGAGACCGGCATCGTGCAGGAGCTGCCTCAGGGACTGGCCGTCAGTGATATCACCCAAGGCTTTGGCCGCTTGCCCTTTGCCTTTTCATGGTCCGGCGTGGGCATGGTGTTCCTTTCGGCCCACAAGTTCGGTGGCCCCAAGGGTGTTGGCGCGCTGATCTTTCCGCAAGGCACTGATATTGTGGCGCAAATCAAGGGTGGCGGGCAGGAGATGGGCCGTCGGTCCGGCACCGAGAATGTGATCGGGATTGCCGGTATGGGCGCTGCCGCCGAGGCCGCGCAGGCCGATCTGGCAGCGGGCGCCTGGGACCACGTCGAAAAACTTAGAAATATTCTAGAAAACGCCATTGAGGTCGCTTCAAACAAAACTATTTTTGTCGGGAAAGGGCAAAAGCGCTTGCCCAATACCTCTTGTTTCGTCACTGCCGGTTGGAAAGGCGAGACACAGGTGATGGCGATGGATCTGGCGGGGTTCGCGGTATCGGCGGGTTCGGCCTGCTCGAGTGGCAAGGTCAAGACAAGCCGCGTGTTGCGCGCGCTGGGACTGGATGACGAAGAGGCGGCCTGCGCGTTGCGTGTGTCGCTGGGGATTGAGACGACAGAGGACGAGGTGCTGCGCTTTGCGGATGCCTGGTCCCGCAAGATGGCGCGGCGCACAGCCGCATGAGAGGATCGGAAGATGACAGCTTTGGATAATGTAGAAGTCAAAGAGGGCGTTGATCAGGAGACCGTGGATGCGGTCAAGGAGCTTTCTGGCAATTACAAATACGGCTGGAATACCGAGATCGAGATGGACTACGCGCCCAAGGGCGTGAACCCAGATATCGTCCGTCTGATCAGTTCCAAGAACAACGAACCTGAATGGATGACCGAGTGGCGTCTGTCCGCTTTCCAGCGTTGGGAAAAGATGGAAGAGCCCACATGGGCCATGGTCAACTATCCTGACATCGATTTTCAGGACATCTACTACTATGCCCGCCCCAAGAGCATGGAGACCAAGCCCAAATCGCTGGACGAGGTCGATCCCAAGCTGCTGGCCACCTATGAAAAGCTGGGTATCCCGCTCAAGGAGCAGATGATCCTTGCTGGCGTCGAAGGCGCCGAAGATGCCCCTGCCGAGGGCCGCAAGGTGGCCGTTGATGCGGTGTTTGACTCTGTGTCTGTCGGCACGACCTTCCAGAAAGAACTGGAAAAGGCCGGCGTGATTTTCTGTTCCATCTCGGAGGCGATCGAAAAGCACCCTGAACTGGTCAAGAAATACCTCGGTTCCGTCGTGCCACCCTCGGACAACTTCTATGCGACATTGAATTCGGCCGTCTTCTCGGACGGATCCTTTGTCTACATCCCGCCGGGGGTCCGCTGCCCGATGGAGCTGTCGACCTATTTCCGCATCAACGCCGAGAACACCGGCCAGTTCGAACGCACGCTGATCATTGCCGACAAAGGGTCCTACGTGTCGTACCTTGAGGGCTGCACCGCGCCCAAGCGCGACACCGCACAGCTGCACGCCGCCGTGGTCGAGATCATCGTCGAGGAAGACGCGGAGGT